>JAGRPD010000154.1 GCA_020439875.1 Verrucomicrobiales bacterium | reverse complement strand
GGCATCGTCCACGTCGTCGGCCCCGAGCAGGGCATCACCCAGCCCGGCACCACCATCGCTTGTGGTGATTCCCACACCGCCACCCACGGCGCTTTCGGCGCGATCGCGTTTGGCATCGGCACCACCCAGGTGCGCGACGTTTTGGCCACCCAGACCATGGCGCTGTCGAAGATGAAGGTGCGCCGCATCAACGTCGATGGCCAGCTCCGACCCGGCGTCTATGCCAAGGACGTCATCCTCCACATCATCCGCCTGCTCGGCGCCGGTGGCGGCAAAGGCTACGCCTACGAGTACGGCGGCAGCGTGTTTGACGGCTTCTCCATGGAGGAGCGCATGACCGTCTGCAACATGTCCATCGAGGGCGGTGCCCGCTGCGGTTACGTCAATCCCGACGACAAAACCTTCGACTACCTCAAGGGCCGCAATTACTCCCCCACCGGCGCGGAGTGGGACGCCACCGTGGAAAAATGGCGCGGTTTTGCCTCCGATGCCGACGCCGTGTACGACGACGTGGTCAACATCCGCGCCGAAGACGTGCCGCCGACCGTGACCTGGGGCGTGAGCCCGGATCAAGCCATCTCCGTGGAGGAAAACGTGCCGACTCCCGACCAGGCCAAGACCGCCGTGCAGCGCGAGTCCACCGAAGACGCGCTGGCCTACATGAAGCTTACCCCCGGCGCACCGATCAAGGGCACCAAGATCGACGTCGCCTTCCTCGGCTCCTGCACCAACGGCCGCATGAGCGACTTCCGCGAGGTGGCCAAGTTCATCCAGGGCCGCAAGGTGGCCGACGGCGTCAAAGCCATCGCCGTCCCCGGCTCCCAAGTCGTCGATGTGCTGGCGCGCCAGGAAGGGCTCGACAAAATCTTCACCGACGCCGGTTTCGAATGGCGCGGCGCGGGCTGCTCCATGTGCCTCGCCATGAATCCCGACAAACTCGTCGGCGATCAGTTGTGCGCCTCCTCCTCGAACCGCAACTTCAAAGGCCGCCAAGGCAGCCCGACTGGCCGCACCATTCTCATGTCCCCCGTCATGGTCGCCGCCGCCGCCCTCACCGGCACCGTCGCCGACGCGCGCGAGGTGTTTCACATCGAGGAACCCGCCGGCGTCTGATCCGTCCAGACCCGCACCATCCTCTCGAAGCCAAGAGCTGCTGCAATCGTCGTCTCAATCGTCGTCCCCCCCTCGATCCCAAAGGATCCGGACGCTGCGTGAGACGGTGATTCTCCTCGGAGCGGGGAGCGCGCACTCCCTCGCGTGCCGTTTTTAGCACCCCCGCCGAAAACCCCTCCCCACCGCCTTCCCTTCGGGACTGAAGGCACGGTGCGGTGGCTTTTGCCCGGCCGGGACAACCTCACAGCGGCCGCTTGCAGTGATGGGCGCAGGGGCGGAGGCGGGAATGTTGGAGCAAGTTATTGGCGCTGGCGCACGGCTTCGAAAAGGCAGACGCCGGTGGCGACGGAGACGTTCAGGCAGTCCACCGTGCCTCCCATGGGGATCTGAACCAGAAAGTCACACTTCTCTTGGGTCAACCGCCGCAGGCCCGTACCCTCGGCTCCCATGACAATGCCGATGGGTCCGCTGAGGTCGGTCTCGTAAAGGGACTGGGTGGCACCGTCAGCGGTGCCGACGAGCCAGACGCCGAGCTGCTGCAGCCGCTCCATAGCGCGGGCGAGATTGGTCACTCGGACGATGGGAACGCTCTCCGCTGCTCCGCAAGCCACACGACGAACGGTGTCGGTCACAGGCGCGGATTTGTCTTTGGGCAACACGACGGCTGCGACACCTGCGGCATCGGCCGTGCGCAGACAAGCGCCGAGGTTGTGCGGGTCTTGCACGCAGTCCAGCACGAGGACGAGGGGAGTCGGATGCGCGGCGAGCAAGGACTCGAGGTCCGACTCGTCGTAGAAGCGGGTGCGGGCATCGGGATTGGCGTGGCGATTGGGCCGGGCGGCAGGCATGGTGGAAGACGGGGAGCAAACCTCACATTTGGCGGCGCACAAGGAGGAAGGTGGCGGGCTCGGCAGCGCCTGCTGTTGAGGCTGTGGGGGTGATTTTTGCTTGCGGAAGGACACAGCGTGACAAGAATTCGCTTTCTTCCGTTGCGTGCTCGATGAAGACCCTCCGATTGTGGCAAAAAATCGTTCTGTGTGTGATCCTCATTGAGGTCCTGGGCAGTCTGGGTGCCGTGATCACCACAAGCCAGATTCCCGGCTGGTACGTGAACCTCAGCAGGCCTCCCGGGGTACCTCCGAATTGGGTCTTTGGGCCGGTGTGGACGGTGCTTTACGCGCTGATGGGGACTGCGTTGGCGCGGGTGTGGCATCGACCCGCAGCCGCCGAGATGAAGCGCCCGGCCTACCGCTGGTTTGGCCTGCAAATGCTCCTCAATGTGGCATGGACGCCGGTGTTCTTCGGCCTGCATCAGCTGGGCGTGGCCCTGGTCATCATCGTCGCCATGTGGATCGCGATTTGGATCACCCTGCGGAAGTTTTATTCCATCGACTCGATGGCGGGCTGGCTCTTGCTGCCGTATTTGGCGTGGACCACTTACGCGACGTATTTGAACGCGAGGTTCTTTTGGTTGAACCACTAGATCCGCCCCGCGCCAGCCGTCGGGTGTGGCTTCGGAAAACCGGTGGGCGAGCCAGCGATGGAGCAACCGGGGAGTTCCTTTTCCTTTGACCCTGCCATTGCCACCGGCTAACAAGGCGAACCCTTTCTGACCATGAGCGCTGTTTCTGAACGCCAACACACCCTGGCCAAGGCGGCCTCCATCGCCGGCACTTCCCTGCACACGGGGGAGAAGGTCACCCTCACCCTGCAGCCAGCGCCGGAGAATTTTGGCCTGAAGTTCCGCCGCGTGGACCTCGAGGACAAGCCCTTCATTCCCGCTCTGGTGGAGAAGGTGCAGAAAGTCGAGCGCGCCACCACCATCGCAGAAGGTGGCGTCAACGTGCACACCGTGGAGCACGTGCTGGCGGCCCTGCATGGCATGGGGGTGGACAATGCCATCATTGAAATGGACGCCAATGAGCCGCCCATCGTCGATGGCAGCGCCTTGCCCTTCGTCGAGCTGATCAAGAAAGCAGGCACGGTGGAGCAGACTGAGCCCCGCCGATTTTTTGAAATCCGCGAGCCCATCTACCGCGAGACGCGAGACGGCAGTATTTTGACGATTGTGCCGGACAAGAAGTTCCGGATTTCCTGCACCAACGTGGGACCGAATGGGCAGCACACGCAGTTTTACAGTGTGGAGGTGAACCCTGAAACCTTCGAGCGCGACATCGCGCCGGCGCGCACCTTTGTGTACTATCCCGACATCGCACCTCTGCTGGAGAAGGGGCTGATCCAGGGTGGCACGCTGGAGGCTGCCGTGGTGGTGCGCGGGGATACGCTGCTCTCGAAGCAGCCGCTGCGTTTTGAGAACGAGTTCGTGCGCCACAAGATTCTCGACATCATTGGTGACCTGATGCTGTCTGGAAAGCGCATCACCGGCCACGTCATTGCGGTGAGACCGGGGCATGGTCCCAACACCGAGCTGGCGCGCGCGATCGTGGAGCAGTACACGCAGATGCGGGCGATGGTGCCACCGCTGGTGAACATCCCGTACGGCGAGGCGGTGCTGGACAGCGTCGAGGTGCAAAAAATCCTGCCGCATCGCTACCCTTTCCTGCTGGTGGACCGCATCATCGGCTTTGAGGGGGAAACGAAGTGCACCGGGATGAAAAACGTCACGGTCAACGAGCCGTTTTTCCAGGGTCACTTCCCCGGTCATCCGGTCATGCCAGGCGTGTTGCAGCTGGAGGCGATGGCGCAGGTGGCCAGCATCGTGCTGCTGCGCATGCCGGAGCATCAGGGCAAGATCGGCTACTTCATGAGCGCCAACAAGGTGAAGTGGCGCAAGCCGGTGGTGCCTGGAGACACGCTCATCATCGAGACCGAGATGACGAAAGCGAAACGCAGCATCGCCACCGCGCTGGGCCGTTGCATCGTCAATGGCCAAGTGGTCTCCGAAGCCGAGCTGATGTTCAGCGTCGTGGATCGCTGAGGCGGCCTAGGCGTGCATCACCTGGCCGCCGTCGATGTTCAAGGTCTGGCCCGTGAGGTTGCGCGCGTGATCGGAGGCCAAAAAACAGGCCATGGCAGCAAATTCCTCCACCTCTTGCCAGCGTCCGAGCGGGGCGACTTTGCGAATCTTTTCCTCTGCCCAGGTCTCGTAGGTCTGGCGTTGTTCGACGGGGAGCCGAGCTTGACCCGCCGCCCAGACCGCCTCATTGAGCGCAGTCTTGACCATGCCGGGGGCCAGCGCATTGACGCGCACGCCGTAGGGGGCGAGGTCCTTGGCGGCGCACTGCATGAAATTGATCAGACCAGCCTTGGAGGCGCTGTAAGGAGGATCGGTCTGGGAGCCGATCTGACCTGCCACGGAGGTCAAAAACAGCAGCGATCCGCTGCCTCGGGCAATGAGTTGGGGAGCGAAGGCATGAGCCACATTCACCGCTCCGATGAGATTGACCTCCAAGACCCGAGCCCAGTCCGCAGGGGGAACATTCCAAAACGGAAATCCAAATTTCCCCGAGCCGATGCCGACGCAATAAATGACGTGATCGATCCCGCCCGACGCCTCCGCAAAGGCCTCCACCTCCGCCAAAGAAGTCACGTCCGCCACCGTCGTCTCCACCTCGGAGCTGGGCTGGCGATCGAGCCCCCGCACGATGCAGCCTTCGGCGAGAAAAGCCTGAGTCATGGCGCGGCCGATGCCGTGGGAGCTGCCGATGATGGCGACCCGCTGGCCGGTGAGATGAAGTTGGAGCATGCCCATGTGTCGCAGGTCAGGCAGGGCCGGTCCAGTGGAGATCGCAGCAGCGGCTGGTGACAAAAATGCCGCCACTCCGGGAGGCGGAGTTGAATCTGGTTGACCCCGCGCGCGCGCGCCCTTGACTCCACCCCCGTCTCACGTCGCGCCATGCTCTCCGTCTCCAATGTCAGCAAAACCTTCGCCGGCCGCACCCTCTTCAGCGGCGCGTCCTTCCACCTGACCCGGGGCGAGACCCTCGGCCTCATCGGCCCCAACGGCGCGGGCAAATCCACCCTCTTCTCCCTGCTCATGGGAGAGGGCACCCCCGATGAAGGCGAAGTCGTGCTCGAAAAAAGCGCCGAACTCGGCTTCCTGCCGCAGGAGAGCGCTCCCGTCGGCGACGAGACCGTCCTCTCCCTCGCCACCAGCCACGTCACCGATGCCCACCAGCGCTGGGAGATTGAGCCGAAGGCCAAGCGCATTTTGAAAGGCCTCGCCTTTCGCGACAGCGACTTCGACCGCCGCGCCGACAGCCTCAGCGGCGGTTGGGTCATGCGCGCCCACCTCGCCCGCTTGCTGGTGCAGGAGCCCGACCTGCTGCTGCTCGACGAGCCCACCAACCACCTCGACCTCGAATCGCTGCTCTGGTTCCAGTCCTATTTGAAAAGCTATCCCGGCGGCATCCTCCTCATTTCCCACGACCGCGAGTTCCTCAACGCCCTCTGCACCGGCATCCTCGAGATCGCCCACAGCAAGCTCCACCGCTACCGCGGCAACTACGACGCCTTCGTCAAAGAACGCGAGGCCCGCGAGGTCCAACTGCTCGCCGCCTACGAGAACCAGCAGCGCGAGATCGCCCGCATGCAGGATTGGGCAAACCGCTTCAAAGCCAAAGCCAACTTCGCCTCCCGCGCCCAGGACAAACTCAAAATGATCGACCGCATCGAGCGCATCGAGGCGCCCGTCGCCGCCGACAAGAAAGTCAAATTTCAGTTCCCCCAGCCCGAGCGCTCCGGCCAGCGCGTGCTCACCCTCGGCGGCATCGATTTCGCCTACGGCAGCAATGTCGTCTATACCGGCCTCGACTTCGAACTCGAGCGCGCCGAGCGCATCGTCCTCGTCGGCCCCAACGGCGCTGGCAAATCCACCTTATTGAAGCTCCTCGCCGGAGTCCTCCTGCCGCAAGCCGGCACCCGCGAGGAAGGCCTGCGCGTCACGGTCGGCTACTTCTCCCAGTATCGCGGCGATCTTCTCAACCCCGCCCACACCGTCCTCCAGTCCGCCATGGACGTGGCCACCCGCCCCGGCGAGCAACTCACCCGCACCCTGCTCGGCTCCTTCCTCTTCCGTGGCGACGACGTTTTCAAATCCGTCTCCGTCCTCTCCGGCGGTGAAAAAAGCCGCCTCGCCCTCGTCCGCCTGCTGCTTGATCCGCCGAACTGCCTGCTGATGGACGAGCCCACCACTCACCTCGACATGGGCAGCATCGACGCCCTCGCCAGCGCGCTCGAGGACTTCGAAGGCACGCTCGTTTTCATCAGCCACGACGTCCACTTCATCCGCCGCATGGCGCGCGAAGTCGTCCACGTCGATGCCGGCCTGCTCACCCGTTATGCGGGCGACTACCAATACTACCTCGACAAAAGCAAAGCCGCCAACGCCCGCGAAGCCCTCACCTCCAGCCTCACCAACCACCAGCCCGTCACCGGCCTCAGCTCCAGCAAAACCCAAGCCAGCAGCGGCAACCGCAAGGAGCAGAAACGCCAAGAGGCCGAGCAACGCAACGCCCGCA
>JAGRPD010000695.1 GCA_020439875.1 Verrucomicrobiales bacterium | reverse complement strand
TCTTGGTGGCTGAGGCGGTTGCCGATTTCATCGTAGGCGTATTCAGTGGAGCGACCCGGCAGGGCGTTGTCAGCCGCATCCTTCTTCACGGCGGAGGTGACTTCTTGGCGTGAGTTGTAGCCGTAGTGCCAAGTGCCGCCGTCTTCTTTTTCAGCGGTGGCTCGCGATCCCCAATCGTTGTGGGTGTAGCTGTGGGAGGAGACGATGGGCCCGCTGCACTGCCCTTCCAGGAAATCGAACCCAATCGACCGAAGGGATCGGGCGTTCGGGTGCCAACGATGCCGCTGCCGGAGTAAGACACCACCCCCGGCAGGCCGGTGACGACTTGGCTCCAATCGTACGTGGCGCTGCGGCCACCGAGGCTCAATCATCGAGCAAGCTTCTAGCAGCCTTTTCACCTCAAATTCCTCGTAAAATCAAAGATTGCAGACTGTGTTGCTGCAAACTTATTCCGGATACACCCCAGTCTTCGCCTCAATCCCAATCCAAGGACTCTCGTTTTTCGCAGCTTTCATGCGCCAAAAATGCCGCAAAATCAAGCACTGGCAACTGTGTTGCTGCAAACTTATCCTGTCATATCACCATCCGTCATTGCTCTTCAGCGATAACTGACAGGCTCCCCTCGCCCCCTTTACCCAAGGCGGCTCAGATGACGCTTACAATTGGATTGAGTACTAGCGCCCAATTGGGCAGGAAGTTGCACCCTGGTGCCGTTTCCCTCGTCTTTCATTGGCGCAATGTTCCCATTTCACGGAATGGATAAAGGCGGGCATTGCATGAAGCGCAACCCCTAGGTCAATTCACCTCACCACTTCTCCCAGTTTTTTCAATTGGTAGATTTGCATTAGCTTTTGTGGCTTAACTGAATCCAATACGCGTATAGACTCAGCAACCCGAAGCAAGTCGTTTCGAGTCATTTTGGTCGCGAAAACCTCTTCTCCAATTACCACGTACAGCCCCCTATTTTCGCGACTCAATAGGTCAACCTGAATCTTTGTATCCAACGGAAAAAAAGCTTGCCGAGGTATCTTCTCTGCAGAATTCCCAAAACGCACTATAACCACTGGCATTGCCGCTCTGTGTTCATTGGTGTATTCGGTGACTGTGATAGCGACAGGTCCATAAGAGTCGTTTATGATGTAAATGCCAATCAATTTCTTGTCCAAATTGAAACCAGAAAATGATTCCACCACATAATTCGATTTTGTCGGCACGCAACCAACAAACAAAAACGTGCATATTACCAATTGCGCTCCAATAAACAATTGTTTGGAGAGAAAATTATTCATTTTCGAAATTCTACTTCTTACAGCTGCATGTAAGTTCAATTTCTTTGGAATCGGCAATTTCTTCTTCCTCCAAGTTCGGGGTATCCCATCCAATGAAATCCCATGTAAGTCCCAATCCAACTCCCATTGTTGCTTTCCACACAACCTTCAAACTTACGTGTTCAGTTAAAGGATTCTCGGTCGGCCAACTTCCAATTCGATCAAGTTCTAAATTATCGTAGGCCGACACGTTGATAAAGAAGATAGAAAATGCTAGCCCTTGTAGATTATCGTCAGGATTTTCTCCCTCCCAGTGAACAAATTCGCCTGATAAAAATGCTTTCGAATGATCGCAATCCCACTCAACTATTGCATTTTTCTTGATCGTATGGTACTGCGTCCCAATCACTAGTCCACTATTTCGATCTCGAATCGGATATGAGTACGTAGCTGACATCGGAATAGTTTTCGTGTAATGACTCGATTCTCTTCCTAACAAATCAATGTTCTCAATCACACGGTTATCCACAAATACATATAGATTTATCCCACCCCTCTCCTCAATCGGGTCTCTGTTCAGCCATCTACCGGTTTCGGAATCGTAATATCTGTGACCGTAATACAGCAACCCCGTTTCTTCATCGGTGTATTTGGTGCTGAAGCGGTAGGGGTTGTGGGCGGCTTGGGCGGTGCTTTCTTCGCTGAGCAATTGTCCAAAGGCACTGTAGCGATAGCGCGCGGCGAGGCGGCTGGTGGTGCCGCTGAGGGTCGGTTCGGCGAGGGCGGTGATGTTGCCGTTGCCGTCGTAACAGGGGGCAAGGTGGTGGGTTGCTCCTGTGGCGGTGTCGGTTTCAGTAAGCAGCAAGAGTCCTCCTACTCCTCCAGCTCCTTGGACGGTGCCGGTTAAATCCAGACCCCAGACACAGCGACGCACCAACTCCGGCGAGGAGGCTGAGGTTGTGACGTCGAACTCGGCTATCATGTTCCAATCATCATACACAAAAACTCGGCTCTGATTCAAGCTCCATTGCGGGGTTTCACTTCCTTCGACGCTTTCTGCCCGATAACTCCGTTTCGCGATCCGACGACCCCGAGTATCGTAGGCGAACTCCAGCTTCACTGCTGGCACGCCCGCTGCAATGCCGGTCGAGGTGGTCTGCATCTGAATGAGGCGATTTTACTGTCCCATTGGTAGATCCAGCGTCCGTCACTGAGCAGGTTGCCATCCTCGTCGTAACTCATGACTTCTTGCGCGGGGGAAACGTAGAGCCCGCCGGGTTCTTCCAGGCTCAAATCTTGCCCATCCATGCCTGCTCCCGCTCGTTGGGCGCAGACGCTAGCGGGTTGCCAGACGGGTCCGGCGCTGTTGTTGGTCTCAACCTCCCAGGCCCAGGAACCATCGGCAGCTTTTGCCAGGGGCGGTGGGGCGTTGACGATCACTTCGGCGTCAGAGTACAGTCGCGCCTCTTCTTGAGCCAAGTTGCCAACGTCGGGTAACTGAGGCCTGCCACCCTCGCGAATTGCGGCCCGCAGAGTCCCGAGCGGTCGAACTTCGCCAAA
>JAGRPD010000153.1 GCA_020439875.1 Verrucomicrobiales bacterium | reverse complement strand
CCTTGCCCAGCCAGGCAAGATCGCTTGAATCATTGTTGCTTATATGCGTCTATGCGTATTTAATCGAAGAGGTTTCACCGCACCTTTTCAACATGCCCGCCCCTGTCAAAAAAACCTCTCCTCAGGTCTCGGATGAAGCGCTCGAGATGATCGCTTCCTGGTTTCGCGTCCTTTCTGAACCGAGCCGCCTCCGCATTCTGCGCGCCCTCGAAGGGGCAGAGATGAACATCACCGATCTCGTCGCCGCCACCGGCCTCACCCAGGCCAACGTCTCTCGCCACGTCCAATCGCTGGCGGAAGCAGGCATGGTTGCGCGTCGCAAAGAGGGCCTCGTAACTCAGTGCCGCATCGCTGACCCCGCCATCAACGATCTCTGTGATCAAGTCTGCGCGAATTTGCAAAAGCGTCTCGCTTCCCGCGCTCGTCTATTGAGCTAACCCTTTTTCAAATATCCATCGACTCATGCTTTGGCCCTTACTCATTGTCGCCACCCTTTTTATTGCCTGGCATGTCTGGCAGGCAGCCAGAGATCGCGCCCTTTTCACCGCCAAACCCGGCCACACCTGCGCCAACCTTGATGCGAAACAAACCAAAGCTTGGCTGGCGAAACATCCCGAGACGCAGGTGCTCGATGTGAGATCTTCCACAGAGTTCGCTGGCGGCGCCCTACCGAGAGCCGCCAACATCTCCCTGAGCACCGCCGACTTCCGCACCCGCGTCGGCAAGTTAGATCGCGAGAAGCCGGTGCTGGTTTATTGCGCTGGCGGGTTTCGCAGTCGCCAAGCGGTCGCCGTGCTCAAGGAACTGGATTTCACCAACATCCAGCATCTTCACCGGGGATACATGTCTTGGAAGCCCTAATGAAAGGGTGAATCACTAGAGCAGCTCACCCTCAGCCGCAGGTGGCAGCGGCACCTCTTGCAACAGCTCTGCCAACGCCGTCCAGCGCTCGCGGCTGTGCTGACGTTCCGTGGCGACTCGCAGGGCCTTTCGACTTCCCACTAAAACCACAAGACGTCGGGCACGGGTCATCGCGGTGTAGATCAGGCTCCGCTCCAGCATCACGTAGTGCTGAGTGCTCAGTGGAACGATGACGCAGGGAAACTCGGAGCCTTGGCTTTTGTGAATGCTCATCGCGTAGGCCAGTTGCAGCGCATCCAGCTCGCCCGGCTCATAGCTGACGAGCCGATCATTTTCAAAACGCACTTGCACCTTCAGAGGTTCGTAATCGATGGCGATGATGCGTCCCAGATCGCCATTAAAGACCTCTTTGTCGTAGTCGTTGAGCAGCTGTATGATCCGATCTCCCACCCGAAATGTGACGCCAAACCGTTCGATCTCCGGTTTCAACTCGTTGGGTGGATTGAGCGCGGCCTGCAGGGCTTGATTGAGCGCCTGACTGCCCAGTCGGTTGCGATTCATCGGCGTGAGCACCTGGATGTCAACCATCGGATCCCATTCATAACGCGCCGGAAGTCGGCGGCGCACCAGCTGCACGATGGTGCTCATCACGGCCTCCGCATCGTCCTCTTCGAGGAAAAAGAAATCTCCGTCTCGCCGGGGTGTTAGATCCGGGATCTCACCTCGATTGATCGCATGCGCGCTGGTGACGATGCCGCTCTCGGCTGCCTGACGGAAGATTTCGGTGAGCCGCACACAGGGCACGACACCACTCGCCGCGAGGTCTTGCAGCACCCGACCCGGCCCGACGGAGGGCAGCTGATCCGCATCTCCCACCAGCAGCACCTGCGCTCCACCCGGCACGGCGGAGAGGAACTGCGCCATCAGCGGCGCATCGACCATCGAGACCTCATCCACCACAAAAATGTCTCCCACCAGCGGGCGTCCCGCATGCCGCCCCCATCCCCCATCTCCCTGGGCCTCCAGCAGACGATGCAGCGTGTGCGCCTCCAAGCCCGAGCTTTCTTTCAAACGCCGCGCTGCACGTCCGGTCGGCGCAGCCAGCACCAGCCGGCGCTCGTGCCGCCGGTGCAGCTGGAGAATGGTGCGCAGCAACGTCGTTTTCCCCACCCCAGGACCTCCGGTGAGGATCAGCAGTGGCTGGCGAAAGGCCTCCGTCACTGCCCGGCGTTGGCTGTCTGCGAGACGCAGACCTTGCTCCTGCTCCGCCAGGGCGATGTCATGTTCCAGCTCCGTCTCTGTCGGTACCGGGAAGGACAACCCACCCTCCTGCAATCGCGTCCGCACGATCTGAGCGATGCGTTCTTCCGCCGCTCGCAAATTTGGCAGCGCCACCCAGGTTGCGCCCCCAGAGCGCGATACCGAAACCGCTCCCTGCCGCAGCAGCCCATCCAGAGCCGCATCCAAATCCTCCGCAGGCTGTTTCAGCAGCTTGGCCGCCTGCTCTTGCAAGCGCTCCAGCGGCACTCGGGTGTGGCCACTTTCCGCCGCTTGATGCAGCGCGTGCTCCAGTCCCGCCCGCAATCTCTCCGGCGCATCCTCCGCCGTGCCGAGTTGATGAGCGATGGCATCCGCCGTGCGAAATCCCACGCCTCGAATGTCCGCCGCCAGTTGATAGGGATTGCGGCGCAGCACCTCCAGAGCCTGATCCCCATATTGTTTGTAAATCCGCAGCGCCCGCGCCGCACTGATGCCGTGCTGATGCAAAAAGAGCATGATCCCGTGCAGCGCTTGCTGCTTGAGCCAGGAGCTGCGGATTTCCCGCCGCCGCTTTTCCCCCACCCCTTCCACCTGCTCCAGCAGCGCCGATTCGTTTTCGATCACCTCCAGCGTGCGCTCGCCAAATCGCTCCACGATCCGCCGAGCCACCACCGGCCCCACACCCTCGATCAGACCACTGCCCAGGTAGCGCTCCAGTCCATCGAGGCTCGAAGGCCGCGTCAGCCGCAGCCGTTCCGCTTTCAGCTGCGATCCGTAGTCTCGACTTCGCTCCCACTTTCCCTCCGCCTCCACCTTCTCCCCCGGCGTCACCGAGGGAGTCTTACCCACCACCGTCACCACCGCCCCGCCATCCTCCGGCAGCACCTTCAGCACGCAGTAGCCCGTCTCTTCCGAGTGAAAAGTCACCCGCTCCACCGTGCCTCGCACCGTGTCGGGGGATTCATTCTGGGTGGCTACCGTACTCATGCCATCGCGCTCGGGGCGGTCAGGGTCACGCAACCCACGCGACTCCGCCGTCACCGCAGTGAAGCTCAAAACGCCAGACTTGAAACCTCAAATCCAGCCGCCACACTCGGATCATGCTCGCCCACGCCGCCCCCTGCCTCGCTTTCATCGAGGGTTTTGATTTTTCCTGGATCACCTCCACCGAGGCCTGGATCGCCCTGGCCACCCTCGTCGTCATGGAGGTCGTGCTCGGCATCGACAACATCGTCTTCATCTCCATCCTCGTCGAGCGGCTCCCCACGAGTCAGCAGCCACGGGCTCGGGTGCTCGGGCTCGGGCTCGCCATGATCACCCGCATCCTCCTGCTGCTCTCCATCACCTGGGTCATGCGCCTGACGGAGCCGCTGTTCGAGGTTTTGAATCACTCGATCTCGGGAAAAGACCTCATCCTCCTCGTTGGCGGCCTTTTCCTCCTGGCAAAAAGCACCCATGAGATCCACAACAAACTCGAGGGCGATTCCGAAGGCGACCTCGAGCGCAAGGCCTCAGGCAGCGGCTTCGTCAGCATCCTCATTCAGATCGCCGTGCTCGACATCGTCTTCTCGCTCGACTCCGTCATCACCGCCGTCGGCATGGCCAAAGACATCGGCGTCATGGTCATCGCCGTCGTCATTGCCGTCCTCTTCATGATGGCCTTTTCCGGCCCCGTCTCTCGCTTCATCAGCCAGCACCCCACCGTGAAGATGCTGGCGCTGTCTTTCCTCATCCTCATTGGCACCACCTTGGTCGCCGAGGGCCTGCACTTCCACGTCCCCAAAGCTTACGTGTACTTCGCCATGGGCTTCTCCATCTTGGTCGAGTTCCTCAACCTCCAGGCCAAAAAAGTGCGGGACAAAAAGCTCGCCGCAAAAGCCCGATCCAGCGCCTCTTAAAGTCGCGTTGCCCGCATCCGAGATGCCACTTCACCCTGCCAGCTAGTGCGCCGTTTTGTCTCTTTGGAAAAAGGCAAAATCGACTCATCATTGAGCCATTTTGGCTTTATCGAAATGCCAAACCCAGCGGCATAAAAATCTCATCCCCTTCATTTTCAATACTTTGCACCATTCGAATCCATTCTGGCACAGTCCTTGCAACCTTAATTGCGGAAACATTCCAACCCCAATTCAACACTCATGAAACTATCCTCTTACCGCACCTGCCCTCCTTCCAACTCAGCCAGCTTCAACCCCTGGTTGCGCAATCCCCTCGCCGTGTTCGAGTCTCTGTTTGGCCCCGCCATTTCCCAGCCCTCGAACCCGTCTCTCGCGGTCGATCTCTTTGAAGATGGCGATCACTTCTACGCCCTCTTCGAGGTCCCTGGCGTGAAAAAAGAAGACGCCAAAATCGAGTTCAACAACAACGTCCTCACCGTCACCGTGGAGAAGCGACGCCAAATCGGCGACCAAGAAACCCGCACCCAACTCACCCGAAGCCTGCGCGTGCCAGAGAGCTTCCGGGCCGATGGCATCACCGCCAAGCTGGAAAACGGCATTCTCACCGTCACGCTGCCGAAACCTGAGGAACGCAAACCCCGCACCATCGAACTGAACTGAACTCACGGGCCTGTGGAGGTGCTCGCCATCTCCCAGCCCCCTTCTGAAACCCTCATTCACCAGATTTGAAAATGAACACACCTACTTGCACCCCAACTCAAAGCTCCACCTGCACCCCCACCACCGCCAAGCGCACACCGCGCTACCACGTCAGCAATGACGACGCCAGCTGCCGCGTCCAGGTGGAGCTACCCGGTCTCGCTCGCGACGAGGTGAAAATCCGCATCGAAGACGGCATCCTCACCCTCACCGGCGAGCGCGCCACCGCCCTGCCGGACAGCTGGAAAGAAGTCCACCGAGAGCTTCCTCGCGCCTCGTATGAGCTGCGCTTGCGACTCCCCAACCGCCTCGACGACAGCCAGCTCGCTGCCAGTTTGGCGGATGGCGTTTTGGAAATCACCCTGCCCGTGCGCGAGTCCGCCCAGCCGCGAGAGATCTCCATTCAGTGACGCTCAACGCCTCCCTCCAAGTTCAACCCCCAAAACCCCAACGAGCCTCCGCCTGGAGGCTCGTTTTTTTATCCCAGCTCCACCGCCCCTTCCGGCAAAGCCTCCGCACGCAGCGCCTCCAGGAATCCCACCTCCGCCGACACCCGCGCCAACGCCGCCCCATGGCGCAGCGCCTGCTCCCGCCACAGCTGAAAATGCCGACCATACGCCTCAAAATAGCGCTGGAGGACATCGGGAGGAACCCGTCGCAAGCTCGGTTTTCCCGTCTCCACCGGCAGGAATTCCACATTGCCCGCCCACGCAGGAGCCGCCTCCTCCCGGCAGTAGGGCAGGAAAAAAATCACCCGGCTCTGTCCCGCCATCAGACTCGGCAGCACCGCCTCGGGAGCGCCCGGCGTCAAAGCATCCGTGAGGATCAAGCGCAGTGAGCCAGGTCGCAACCGTGCTGGCACCTCCGACAACGCGGAAAACAAATCACGCTCGCCTCGGTATGGCTCCGGCCATTCGTAGCCCAGCACATGCTCCATCGGCATTTCCTCCACCGTCTCCCGCAAAGCCAGCACCCGCAGGCTACCTCCGAGACGCAGCGAACTCTCCACAAAAAAATACACCAGCTCCGCCACCCGCAGTGCCTTCGCTGGCGTCAGAAACATCGACGCACTCAGATCCACCACCAGATCCACCTGTGGCGATACCTCTTGGCGGAAGAGCTTCATCGTCGGCGTGCCCGTGCGCGCCGTGGCCTGCCAGTTGATGTGACGCGGATCATCCCCCGGCAGGTAAGGTCGCTGATCCTGAAAGTCGATCGAACTCCCCGTCCCCTGCCCCATCACCTGACCCGTGAGCCCGCGCCACTGACCACTGCGCAGCGGCAACCTCAGCACCTCCGCCGCCGCACGCATCCTCAGATGCAAATGCTCCATCTCCGAACCGAGCGGCATCTCCCCACCGTCGGTCGAGGCTGCCACCGTCTCTTTTCCCCTACGGCTCATGCGTTCTCCCGGGAAAATCGCCGCATCAACGAGCGAATGGAACCGCCCGCCATCACCAAAATCACTAGGGCCGAAATACCTCCCGCAATCGGCATAATCGTCGGCTCCACCCCCCTCTCAAATTCCCCCGAAGCCATCGCCAATAGAGCGCTCGTCGGTGTGAGTGCCACGATGCGATCCGTCCACAGGCTCGAACCGGGCCGGTGGGCTAGGGCCGCAGAGACGGCGAAAATCAAGCCGCACCCCAATTGGGTGAGCCCGTAGAAAAGCAAACGCTGCTTGATCCTCGGGAATCCCCACAACACCAAGGACGGCAACAACAAAACAAAAAAAAAAATCACCACCGTACTCACACCCGGTTTGTCGGTATCCGCCACGCTGTTCAGCCCCCCCACGGCGATCGCCCCGATCACCGCCGCATACCAAAATCCCGTGTCCCAACCCGGAGCCAAAATGAACCGCAAGGCACCTGCCTCGCAACGAGCCAGAGGAGCCTCCGCGTCCACCCGTTCACAGAGCGCCTCGATCATCACCCACAAAGTGATGCCCAGCAAAGGCATCAACATGGGAGCCTGACGCCAACCCTGATCTTGCGCCATCAACGACCCCACGGCCAACATCAAACACAGCAGCCCGATCCAGCGCTTTACCCCCGCATAGCTCTCATCCTGCGTGCACAGTTGCGCAGCCCCTTCCAGCAGGAAAAACACCCCGGCGATCCCCCCCATCACCAGCCACGATGCAGCCAGCGACCACGCCGAGGTCGGCCACACACTCAGCGACGTTCCAGAACCGCCTAAAACACTCCACCAAATAAAACTGTTCGCCGACGCAATCAGAACAAACACGCCGATCACCCCAATCAGCACCCGCTGCCCTATGGACATCGTTGAAAACATCAGAGCCAGTGTCACCAAAACTCCACAGCCAAGAACAAGCGAAGAAAGAACCACCAAGTCCTGCATCAAATCCACGCTACCGAAGAAATATCGCAACACGACAAAAGGCAAAATGGCCACCACCCAGAGTCCGCCCTGCAAAGCCAGCGCCAGCCATTTTCCCGTCATCACGCGGAAAGACTTCATGCGCGTCATTTGCACCAGCTCCAAAGTCTGTTGCTTTTTCTCCACCGCCACCGCTTGAGCCGCTACAAGAGGTAGCACCAAAATGAGCGGAATCCACAGTATCATCCAAAACAGCCCATCAATGGCTCCCATGCCATTGCCCGAGTCTCCGCTGAGAACATTGAGCAGAAAAATCAGCGTCATCCCCGCCTGAATCAGCACAAAGATGCTCACGAAGCTGCGGCTCTTCAAACCCTGGCGCAGCTCTTTCACCACGATAGGACTGAACCAATCTGGGAAATCATTGGACTCCGGTCGGGCCGCAGTCATCACAGTTGCCTCACTCATGTTCGTCTTGTTCAACGTTGGAATATTCAATGACCATGTTCGCAATGGTGGAGATCGGAACAACGAGAAGAAAAAATAGGGTACTAAAAATCACAATGTTTCCCCACCTTCCAGTCCCATAGAACAAAAAGGCCAGAGACGCCAGCCACGCCTCGCTAGGGAAGAGCAACGTGAGAAACAAACCTCCGAGGATGAACTTTCCCACCCCACCGATCATGGACCACCACATCACCACAAAACCGATGGCCATGCTAGAGACCCAGAGCAAACTCAAATAAATCATCTCTTCCACCAATTCCCGTTGGCCCGAAAAATATCGAAGCATCAGCAGCGGCAAAAGCACCACCGCTACAAACCCCGCCTGCACCAGCAGAGCATTGACGTGAGGCCAGGCAAATGAGCGAGAACCGACTTTGGTAATTTT
Source organism: Verrucomicrobiales bacterium (assembly GCA_020439875.1). GTDB lineage: Bacteria > Verrucomicrobiota > Verrucomicrobiia > Verrucomicrobiales > Verrucomicrobiaceae > JAGRPD01. The sequence continues at coordinate 10,681 of JAGRPD010000153.1, read as the reverse complement.
TAGCAAATCTAACCCACGCTGACCTCGATCTTCCTGCACCGCAAAACCCAACCTCGCCGGCAGCAGACCGTGCATGACTGCCACCGCATTTCCCCAAAAAAATAAATCCCACGTCCTAATAAACTCGCCACTTCCATCAGTCACTAATTCCAGCAGGATCAGCACACAGGAACTGCCACACAGCCACAAAAAGACCCCTTCAAAAAAATGGCTTCGCAGCCCCTGACGGATGCACCGTACCAAGAGCGGATTCATCCAGTCTGGCCAATCCCCAGCCATGCGGCGCACCATGGAGAGTGGTTCCGCCGTGATCATGACATCCCCTCTCCACTAAGATTACCGGCTGGATGCAGGCCCTTCACCATATCGACAAAGGCATCCTCCAGTTTCCGCTCCACCCGATGAAACTCCACCACCGGAAGCCCCGCCTGGACCATCCGCCTCAGATGCTCCGCCAAGACCTCCAGACTCGCCGCTGTTAGCTCCAATCGGGCACCGTCTCTCCGCATCTCCAGGATCTTCATTCCCGCCTGCATGGAGACCCAATCCTTGAAGGGCTGACCGCTTTCTCCCGCCAACCCCACATCCACCACATGCAGCTCAGCACCCGCCTGCTGACCATGCGTGCCACGCCGCAAGGCCTCCGCCGCGCCGTGGTACACGAGGGTTCCGGCATCGATGAACAACAGCGTGTCGCACATTTCTCCCAATTCACTGAGAATGTGGCTGCTAATAAAAAGCGTCTTACCCTGCTGAGCCAGCAGCCTGACCAGATTCTTGAACTCAATGCGCGCCTTGGGATCCAACCCCGCCGCAGGTTCGTCCAAAATCAGAAACTGCGGATCCGGCAGCAGCATGCGCCCGAAACAAAGACGTTGCCCCATGCCCTTGCTCAGTTTGTTGACCGGACGATCCGCCATCACCGTCAAATCCGCAAAGTCCATGATCTCCTCCACCCGAGCATTTCGTTTGGCTCCCTTCAGACCATAAGCGCGCGCAAAAAAGTCGAGATACTCAAACACATTCATGTTGGCGTAGGTGCCATAATTGTCCGGCATCCACCCCACGATCTGTCGCACATGCAGCGTCTCTCGTAGCACATCCGCCCCACCGATGAGGATCTTCCCCTTCGTGGGCCTCTCCAGCGTGGCCATCATGCGCATCGTCGTGGTTTTACCCGCTCCGTTGGCTCCGATAAACCCCACCACCTGCCCTGGATAAATTTCGAAACTAATGCCCTTCACCGCATGCACCGTATCGAACCGGCGATGCAGATTCGTGACCTTCACCATCGGCTCGGCGCTGCTTGGAGTCGGCGCACTCGGAGCAGATTCGGTCAGGGTATTCATGGGATCAGACATTGAGGTTCGATCATTGAGGGAATCCACTGGAGCCATCAGCGTTGGGAACCCGGTGTTAGGGTTAGCTTTCCCGTGAGCAGAGCTGGGGTCACCTCCCATTCGATGGAATCCAGCGTCGGCGTCGCCAGCGTCTCTCCGCCCTTCTCCATCCAGCCCACGAAATTTCCAGGCTCAACATCCACCTCATGAGCGCCCGCGTGTTGAGCACCGATCGGGTTCCAACGCTTTGTCCAGGCTTGCACGCCCTCCCTGAGGCTTGACGTCGTGGCGGCCTGGAGTGGCACCCGCTGCCCTGGCACCACGTCTCGCGCCGTCCACACCTTGCCATCGGGAGCCACGACATAGATTTCATCCAAAGTCGCATCAATCGCCGAGATCACCCCAGGTTCTGCTCCCGGGACAAACTCCACCGCTGCACGAGACGGCTGACTGTCCTTGATGCGCATTGTTTGAGTGGAACGGCTGCGAAACCAATCTCCGCTCAAATACCCAGAGGAATCCGCCTGCAAAGAGGAGGATCGGTAGCTCTGGCTGTCGTGATTCCCCGTCAATTGCAGCCAAGCGGAATCTCCCAGCTGAAAACCTTTGCCCACCAGCAAACCGGTGCGGGAGACCTGAGTCTGCACCACCACCATCCGCTTCACATCGGGCAGTATGGCCACCCTCACCAACCGCACCCCGGTCCCACCTGTGCCATCCTGCAACAAAATCACACCGCCCAGGATCATGGCTCCGAGGAGCGAAATCAACGGTGTAGTCCAAAACAACCGATGCCGCCGCCCCGGCCCTGCAAATACAAAGAGATTCAACGGTCCCGCTACAATGCCAAACGCCACGATGAACACCATCACCAGCAAACTCGAGCTCCTCGTTTCACCCACCCTTGCCATCCGTTCAGTGGATGAGTCATTCGCCGACCGGACCCGGGCTGCATCTTGGGCAGCTCGCACGAACTCCCCTATGCCAACAAACGAAAGTTTTCCCACCGTCGTGTCAACTTGTCCCAGCCCGTATTGATTCGCAGAAGAGAAATCGCTAGCCACCTGTGCCGCTTCTTCGTTGGTATCGCAAACCAACCGCAAATCTCCCCCCAAAGCCACCCACTCCTTCAGCGCCGTCTTCACATCGCCAGAGAGATTCTTCCACTCCCTACCCCGCAGGCAGATCTGATCCAAGCCCGCGTAGGCCTTCCAGTTAGCGGACAACTGGCTCACATCCAACGCGCCTCCCCCCAAATCCTTGACTTTTTTCCCATAGTCTCCCCAATGGTCCGAGTGCAACTCATCGCTCATCCCCACCCACGGATCGCGCGCCGAATTGCTTCCGCCCAGGTTCGGTTGAAACGAGCCCGAATCCACACCTGGCCCTTCCACTCGCAGGTAAGGGGCCGTTCGATACGGCGAATCGGAACGACTCGACACCGGAACCAGCACTTCAAACTCCCGCTCTGTTCCAGCAGGGACCGACAGGGTCGTGTCAAATTTCAATTCGCCAATGCTCCGATACCGCTCCGTGCCCAAAGTCCAGGAACCGTCGCCGTCTGAATGATTGGCAATGCGGATTCGCATGGGGTAATAACCGCATACCGTCGCCGTCGCCATGAAGGAGGTCACCTCTACGTCGATCTTTGACTCGGGATCTGTCCCGATCCTCAGCGCATAACCTCCCGCACCACGACTGTGTCCCGCCAGCAGCAGCAGAGCCACCACCAGCGTCATCCACGATCCAAACCCACACCGAACCAGCGAAATATCACGTTCCACAGTCATCGAAGGAGAGGTTAGATTTTCGCCGCACGCAAACTGTCTGGCAGTGGCGCATCCTGAGCCGGCACCGACTCAAGAAGGCGAGCCACCACGGTGTCGGGGGTGATCCCCTCCAGCCGCGCTCGATAGTCCAGCAACAGGCGGTGCCGCAAGACCGCTGGGGACAGCGCTCGCACATCCTCGTAGGCCGCATTAACCCGTCCCGCAGCCAGAGCACGTGCTTTGGCTGCTGCGGCAAGAGCCAGCGCCGCCCGTGGACTGGCTCCGTATTTCACCCCCTCAGCCGCCGCACCACCGGGCTGGGTGGCATGCACCAATCGGGCGATGAAAGATGCGACCGGCTGCGGCATAAAAACTCGCCGCACCTGATCTAACAAGGCCCTCAACTCATCCCCATCCAGCACCGCCGTCACCTTCGGCTCCTCGCCGATTTCCCGATTCAAAACGATGCGCTCCAGGGTCTCAGCGCTGATGCTGCGCACCTCCAACTTGAAGAGGAAGCGATCCAACTGTGCCTCCGGCAAGGGGTAAGTTCCCTCTAGCTCAATGGGGTTTTGCGTGGCCAGCACAAAAAACGGATTGGGCAGCGGGTGGGTCTGCCCCATCACCGTGACGCGACGCTCCTGCATAGCCTCCAGCAGAGCCGACTGAGTCTTGGGAGAGGCGCGGTTGATTTCATCGGCCAACACCAGATTCGCGAACAAGGGGCCAGGCTGAAACACAAAGGCCCGGCCTTCCGGCGTGTCTTGCAACATCGGATTGCCGGTGATGTCTCCAGGCAGCAGGTCTGGGGTGAATTGCACCCGCTTGGCCTCCAGCCCCAGCGTTTTGGAGAGTCCTTTGACCAACTCGGTTTTTCCCAGTCCCGGCAGACCCTCCAGCAGCAAATGCCCGCGAGCGAGCAGACCCGTCACCACATGATCGATGAGTGTCTCCTGACCAAACAGCACCTGCTGCAGCGCCGCCCGCAACTGGCCTATCTTCTGGGCAGCGGCTGCGGCCTCGTTTTCAGAAATCGTCACACCTACGGATTCTTCCATATCACTGACCTATCCGATATGGAGAAAGCTGTCGAGCCTGAGCGTGCGCTTTCACAAGAATTTCATCAAGGCCCACCAAGGCCCCCCAAAGCCGTCCGCAACTCGCCGTCCGCAATTATCTAAAATACCGCTTCAGGATCTCCCGCTCTGTCGGCACCAGCTCATCCTGCCAGGCGGAGCTGCCGCCATCTCCGGCGCTGCGCAGCGCTCCACCCGCTTGAGGGGAGTGATCTGCAGCTGCATCCACCTGCGGTGCGGCATCGGTCACTTGCACGGTGTCCGCTGCGGCCAATCGCTGCAAATCCAGCTGGCCATCCAGTTTTTCCTTCCGCTGAGTGCCGAGATCCGTCACGTCTTCTTCCATCGAGAGCGGTACCTCGCCAGGACCTCTCGTCGGACCTCCTTGACCGTATGCTTTGCCTTTCCCCGGCTTGTCACCCGCACAATCGCACAGCTTCAGATTTGGGCTGTTTTTCAAAGCCTCCTGCAGGGCCTTCGAGTTTTTTTTCAGCTGATCGGAGAGCTTTTGCAGTTCTTGCTGGCTCATGCCCTTGAGGGAAGAGGGGTCCAACTGACGCAGTGCGTTCGTCAAATCCTGGCTGGGTTTCATCCCACCATTCTGCAATTGGCGCGACGCGTCCGCCAGCTTCTGAGCCAGGGATTCTTTCAATCCGTTGGGCAATCCGTGGCCTTGCGCCAGGGCTGAGGAGGCCTGTTCTGCTGCCGCGAGATTTTGCGACAACTGCTCCAAATCCTGCGCGGTCATCTCCCGCAGTTGATCGGCGGCTTCGAGCGCGGCGTGCTCGTACCAATCCGTCGCCGGACGTTGCAGCAACTCCTGCATTTCCTTCTCCACCTCCTCAGCGGATTCCTCCGCCACGGCGTCCTCTTCCTTCACTTGATCGATCCACTGCTCCACCTCCCTCAGCGCGGCGGGTTTTTCAATGGTCCGCAACTCCGGCGGCACATAGCGACTCACCGGCACCCACCAGGCCGCGCCCACCAGCAGCAGCCCCACCAGCGCCATCGCCAGCGGCCGCTGCGGACGAAACACCACCGGCATCGGCAGCGGCTCCCTCGCCTCAGGCCACGGTGCCGCACCAGCCTGCGCTGCCGAGAGGGCCGCGTGCAGTCCCAGCGCATCTTCCAGCCGTACCCGCGTCGCCTCCATCGGCTCCGCCTGCCGCCGCATCCGCCACCACGCCACGGCCATCGTCACCAGCAGCAGCCCGCCCAAGGTCCAGGGCATCCACCGCATCGCACTCTCCCACCTCCAGCGCACCACCAGCACCACCAGGGCCGCCAGCAGGCTGGTCGGGATCAGCGCCGCCAACCATCCATCGAGCCACCAGCCGCTGTGAATCCGGCGCGACACCCGCCGCACGGCTCGATCCCAAAATCTTGCATCTGCCACCGCATTCATGCCGTCATGCTACGCCCTTCCCCAGCAGCCTGACAAGCCCGTTCCCGCCTCCGGACAAAAGATGCACCCCACTGCCTCCGTAACCTGCGGATGCCCCTCCGCCTACCCCTCCTCTGCAGCCTCGTTTTCGCGGCCTTCGTCAGCCCGGCCACTGCTGAGCCCACCTGGAAAGCCGGGACCGCCAGCGCCATCATCACCCCGCAGACATCCATGTGGATGGGTGGCTATGCCTCCCGCACGGAACCCTCGGACGGCACCGATCTCGATCTCAAAGCCAGCGCCCTCGTCCTCGAAGACGCCGCAGGTCAGCGCGCCGCCCTCGTTTGTCTGGATCTCATCAGCATCCCGCGCGACCTTCATTTGGCCGTGGCCGCTGCCCTCGAAAAAGCCCACGGCATTCCCATCGAGCGTCTCATGCTCAATGCCTCTCACACCCATTGCGGTCCCGAGCTGCGCTCTCATCGCACCAAAGGCACCGATCAACCCGCCCAACGCGATGAAGAAGCCCAACGCTATCGCCAGCGCCTCTTCGAAACCATCCTCCGCCTCGTCAGCACCGCCATCACCCAGGCCCGCCCCGCCACGCTCGACTATCATCAAGCTCGCTGCGGTTTCGCCATGAATCGCCGCCTCAATCGCCTCGGTCGCTGGCAAAATGCGCCCAATCCCGATGGCCCAGTCGATCATCGCGTGCCCGTTCTATGTGTGCGTGATGCGGAGAAAAACCTCGTCGCCCTCGCCTTTGGCTACGCCTGCCACTGCACCACGCAGAGCTTCCAGAAGTTCAGCGGCGATTACGCCGGCCACGCCTGTCGCCTGCTGGAAGAGCAGCATCCGGGCTGCACCGCCCTTTTTGTCAATGGATGCAGTGGTGATCAAAACCCCTACCCACGCCGTGAACCCGGTCTGGAAAAGATCCACGGCCAGACACTCGCCACCGCTGTGGCTGCTGCCTTGCAGACACCGGCCCAGCCCCTGACGGGAGGGCTCTCCGCCGCTTACCAGGAAATCCCTTTGGCCTATGAAAAAGTGCCAACCGCCGACGGGTTGCGCCAGCACTTGCAGGATCCCGACCGCTACGAAGCCCGCCGCGCGCGCGCTTTGCTCGACCAGCTGGAGGCGGGTGAAACTTTACCCACCAGCTACCCCTATCCCGTGCAGGTCCTGCGCCTCGGAGATCAGCTCACACTCGTCGCCCTCGGCGGAGAGGTGGTGGTGGATTACTCCCTCAGACTGCAACGCGAACTCCGCGACGCCATCGTCTGGGTGGCGGGTTATTCCAACGACGTGATGACCTACATCCCCAGCCAGCGCGTGTGGGAAGAGGGCGGCTACGAAGGCGGAGACGCCATGAAATACAACAACCACCCGTCTCGCTGGGCCTCAGGAGTGGAGGACCAAATCATCCAAACCATCCAAACCCTGCGCAACAGCCTACCCACTGCGCCGAGTCGATAACGCCGACAGTCTGTCGCTGCGTTTAGCGGCGGCGACGCCCCACCAGTGCCATCAAACTCAACCCCGATAGCAAAAGCCGCGAGGGCTCCGGCACCGCCGTCACCGAGAACGAATCCATCGCGATGAATTCATCGGTGATACCACTAGAGATCTGGTGGCGGAACTCGATGGTCACGTCGGAATTCGTGTGCGCGATTTCAAAGGCCATGTCCCAGATCGACTCCAACGTCCAGCTCTCCGCGTAGCGATTGTTTTCATTCGTGGGACCTGCACCCGAGTTGTACTGCCAGCGCTCCCGGTACATGGCGGTGGTGTTGAGTCCGGATACCGTCCGCGTCATCGTGCCAGAAGCACCATTTTGAAAACCACCGGCACCCGTGGACCCACCCCCACCTGCAAAGGCCTGCTGATAGACCACCACGCCATCGATGAGAATCTGCAACGGACCGTCATAACTCGTGCTCGACAAGCTGGCATCGATGGAGTCTCCAATGCCCCAAACCATGGCAAGATTGAGCGAGGTGTGCGGAGCCAGATTGCTCAACACCAAAACGATGGATCCCGTCCCCGACGGCACACCTGCCGAGGTATTGTTTCCCACACCATTGGTAATGAGCCAGTTACCGTCGAACCGACTGTCCTGCGCATTGAAGGTGGTGGGAGCAACGATGGAAGCCAAGGGATAACTCGGTGTGAAAGGCGTCGCCGATGTGCTCGGATCCAGGCTGCCGGGATTCGTCACATTGACCAAACCATTGCCCGCCCCCTGGCCGGTGATCGTGCCTACACCACTGCCAAACACTGCCTGATTCTGCCAAAAGGTGTAGCCCGCCTCAAAATCACCCAAACCCGAGTCCATGTTGTTGGTGTAGGAAGCAGCGCCCGCTAGATTCACAGCGGCTGATAGAGAAAACGGAACGGCGGTTACCATCCCTACGACGACGACAAGAAGACGATTCATAAGTGACAAGGTTCAGTGCTTCATATAAAGGCCAAAGCATGCAGCGGTCAAGCCTTCCACTGCCCGCCAACTTCTGCCTTCCCGCCCATAAAGCCCACTTGATCCGGCTGCTGCACCTCCGCACCTTCAAGTCTCGCCCTCGGAGCTGGCTTCATCCTCCGGCCAGTCTTCAGGCAGATTGCAGTTGCGCAGCTTCCCCGCCGAGGCGGCATCCAGCTCCCAGGTGGCGGCCTTTCCCTCCGCCATCCAGCGCGTCCAGATCTGACGCAACGCCGGCCAGCGCCCTCCACCCGCGGCGTATCCCATCAGCTCCCGCCGCGCCCCTGCGGAATACACGGCACACAGCGGCTCCACCTGGGCGGGAGAACCCTCCGCCACCACCCAAGAACGATCCGGATCCTGCTCCGCCCGAGCCCACAATGCCCGCAACAGCTCTGCGTCCAGGTTCGGCATATCCACCGCGATGACCAGCACTCCTCCCGACGTCCGCGACAGCGCGCGAGCCACCACCGCCAGCGGGCCTGTCTCCGCCTCGGACACCGGATCAAACAGCCACTCCACCTCCACATCATCGCTGCCCGACATTCGGTGCAAATTTTGCGCCTCCCGACAGCCCACCATCAGATGCAGCGGCACGTCTTCCGCCGCCTCCCTCAGCAGCCTCACCTGCCGCCGCCACATCGGCTCACCCCGCCATTTCAGCAGCGCCTTATCCCGCCCCATGCGCCGCGAGACACCACCAGCCAGCAGCAGTGCCGCCCGTTGCTTCACCCTGCGACCTCCGCCTCATCGCGCCTCAGCACGCCATCACTCAAAATGCGTGCCCGCAGCCCGCCCCAACCTCGCAGCGCCTCCTCCGCCCCCGGGCCAAACGCCTCGTTCATCCAGTAGCAAGGCCGCGCCTCTTCCGTGCCGAAAAAACGTACGCCTTGCACCTCAAACTCCACGCCAATCAGATCATTGAGATCCCTGCCCTCCGTGATCACATTGCGCCGATACACCCAGGGCGCGCGCCCCGTCTCACCGAGCTTTGCCTCCAGATCCCGATGCGTCTCAATGGCAAAAAACGTCACCTGCCCTTTGTAGTCCGGCTTCCAATCAAAGAACCGATCTCCCTCCAGCCCCCGACCCGCCACACACCTCACACAGTCCACCTCCTGCATCGGCGCATCCCCCGCAGGCTGGCCATGGCGACCGAAGAAATTGTGGCCGACAGACAAATAAAGGTGCAACAATCTCATCCCCGCTACCACTCCACACATCGGCAAGTCTGCAAATGAAAACCAGGATGATCCGCCTCAGTCTATTCGGTCTCGCCCTCGCCGCGATGAGCCCCTCACCCACTCATGGTGCTTGGCCGCATTGGCGCGGACCCAGTGGCGATGGCCACTGCCCCGAATCCGCATTGCCACAGCTGTGGAGCCCCACCGATCACGTCCTCTGGAAGGTGCCCCTGCCTGGGCCCGGCAATTCCACGCCCATCGTTTGGCAGGATCGCCTTTTCCTCACGCAGGCCGCCGACCACGAATGCCTGCTGATCTGCTTTTCCACCCAAGATGGCCGCGAGCTATGGCGGCGCTCCGTTCCTCAAAAAGGAGAGCCCCTCAGCCACAAGACCAATCCCCTCTGCTCCTCCTCCCCCACCACCGATGGCCGTCACGTCGTGGCGTGGTTTGGCTCGGCGGGCCTGCATGCCTTCACCCTCGATGGGCAGCCCAGCTGGAGTCTCGACCTCGACGAGCAGCGTCACATCTGGGGCTACGGAGCCTCCCCCGTCCTGCATGAAGGCATCTGCTACCTCAACTTCGGACCTGGGCCGCGCCAGTTTTTAATCGCCGTGGACCTGGCCACCGGGCGTGAAATCTGGCGGCATGACGAGCCCGGCGGTGCCTCCGGCGAAGGCTCGAGCAAAGCGTGGATCGGCAGCTGGAGCGATCCTTTGATCCGCCAAATCGGAGATCACAGCGAGCTGATCCACTGCTTCCCGCGACGCGTCTGCGCCTTCGATCCCGCCACCGGCAGAGAACTCTGGACCTGCGATGGCCTCAACTCCCTCGTTTACACCTCTCCGCTTTTTGAAAAGGGCATCGCCGTCGGCATGGGCGGTTACAATGGCATGGCACTCGCCGTCCGCACGGGCGGCCAGGGAGACGTCACCTCCAGTCATCGCCTCTGGCAGGTGACGAAAACCCGTCAGCGCATCGGCTCCGGCGTGCTGCATGACGGCCACATCTACATCCTCACCGACCCCGGCATCGCCGAATGTCGAGACCTCGCCACCGGATCGCTCCTCTGGGAAGAACGGCTCAGCGGCCCCGGCCCCACCTCGCAGAACTGGTCCTCCCTCGTCCTCACTGCCGACGGCCTGCTTTACGCCATCAATCAGGGCGGAGATGCCTTCATCTTCCGCGCCTCACCAGACTTCGAGCTGCTCGCCACCAACTCCATCGGAGAAAAAGTCATCGGCTCCATCGCCGTCAGTGAGGGCCGCCTTTACCTGCGCAGCCACCAGCACCTGTGGTGCATCGGAGGCAAGTGAGGTGCCCGCCTCCTTGCCCCATCACGCCGCTGGTCTTTCACTTCAATGCCGATCCCAAGCTGCGCTTGGGAGCTGACGAACCACGTTTTGACAAACGCGGCTACGGGACAGGCAAAATCCTCGTCCCACTCCT
>JAGRPD010000152.1:3215-4020 GCA_020439875.1 Verrucomicrobiales bacterium | reverse complement strand
AGCGGGCGGTCCACTCCGCGAGGCGCTGCCCCAGCAGGCGGCAGGCTTCGGCGTCGTCCTCCGAGCGCGGTTCGCGCACCGTGACCGCGCCGTAATGGGGGGCGGTGAGTTTGGCCGCGTAGTCGGTCACCCCGAAGACGAGGAAGCCAAAATTCATCAGCACCATGAGCAGCGACTGGCAGGCGATCTCCGTGCCGCCTCCCCAACTGCCGGAGGAAGAAAACGCGCAGGCGATCTTCCCATCCACCTTCATCCAATGGTCCGCCATCTCCACATCCCAGAAGCGCTTCATTTTCCACGAGAGAATGCCCATGTGGGTCGGGCTGCCAACGGCGAGTCCGTCGCACCAATGGATGTCGTCCGCGCGGGCCTCATCCACATGCCGCAACCGCACCTCCGTATCGGCAATTTGAGTCGCTCCTTCGGCGATGAGTTTCGCCATCTTGGCGGTGTTGCCCGAATCGGAGTCAAAGAGCACGAGGATTTTGTTCATGAAGGAAGGGGGGATCTTGAAAAGTATGGAGTCGGAGCGGTCGGGGTATTTTGACTGCAACGGTATGGGTGATGCTTCTGACTGTGGCGTTTCTTTCGAGAAGGCCGCGTTAGGTTAGGTCAGAATATCATGCATGACGTGTCCGTGCACGTCGGTGAGGCGGAGGTCGCGACCAGAGAAACGGTAGGTGAGTTGTTCGTGATCGAGTCCCAACTGATGCAGCACGGTGGCCCAGAGGTCATAGACGGTTTGTACCTGATGGACGGCATGATAGCCGAAATCGTCCGTGGCACCATGGATGTGACCACCTTT
>JAGRPD010000152.1:0-3138 GCA_020439875.1 Verrucomicrobiales bacterium | reverse complement strand
CGACCAAACTCTCCCGCCCAGACCACCAGCGTGGAGTCGAGCAGGCCGCGCGCTTTGAGGTCTCGCAGCAGAGCGGCGATGGGCTGATCCACCTGATGCGCCATGCTTTGGTGCCCGGCTTTGATTTGGTTGTGATGATCCCAGGGGTTGGGGCCGTTGCCGCCGCCAATGTTGTCGGCCAGGCAGGTGAGTTCGATGAAGCGGACGCCGCGTTCCACTAGCCGGCGCGCGAGCAAGCACTGCCGGGCATAGTGTGCTAGGTGAGGATCGGAGTGGTCGAGGCCGTAGAGATGCTGGGTGGCACTGCTTTCACCCCGAAGGTCGCAGAGGTCGGGCACGGCGGACTGCATGCGCCAGGCGAGTTCGTAGTTCGCGATGGCGGCTTCCAGATGAGCGTGGGATCCGGTATGGGTGCGTAGAAGGCGGTGATCGAGATCTGCGATGAGGTCGAGACTGGCGCGTTGGAGATCGGGGGTCTCGCGGGGCAGGATGTTAGGTAGTGCTTCGCCCTCATCCGCAGTGAGCAGGGAGGCCTGATGGATGGCGGGTAGAAATCCGTTGCCATAGAGGCCGACGCCACCGTGAGGCACGGCGGAGTTTCCCGATCTCAGTACCACGTAGGAGGGGAGATCCGACGATTCATTGCCCAGCCCATAGCTGGTCCAGGCTCCGGCACTGGGATAACCGAGGAACGGAAATCCCGTGTGCATGAAAAAATTGCCCTGAGCATGCTCGCTGAATTTCGCGGTCATGCCTCGGAGGAGGCAAATGTCATCAATGACGGAACCGATGTGGGGAAATAGATCACTGACAGCGATGCCGGATTGACCGTACCTTTGAAAGGGCCAGTGGGAGGGTTGAACGGTGCCGTTTTTGTTGAACTGCGTTCGCTGAACCGCGACGGGCATGGGCTGGCCAGCGTATTTTTCGAGCTGCGGTTTGGGGTCGAAGGAATCGACGTGCGAAACGCCGCCGCTCATATAACAAAAAATAACGGCTCGCGCTCGAGGCGTGTGCCGCCGCGCGGCGGCAGGTCCGGCCGTGACGGCCTGAGCGGAGTGGGTTTGCAGCAACCCCTGGAGGGCGGCGAGGCCAAAACCGGTGGAACTTTGGGCGAGAAAGGTGCGCCGCGAATAGGGGAGGTTGGGCTTCATCGCAGGTAGAGGAATTCTTTGGTGTTCAGCAAGGCCTGCGCGAGATCAGCCCAGGCTTGAGTCTCGGGAGGCAGAGGGGATGCTTGGCTGCGCGTGGTTTGAAGCTGGCTTTCGATGCTGGCGAGTTCACGGCGCAGGTTTTCCAGTTCAGTTCGCTGGGCAGGGCTCAGGGCGGCGATGAGATCCGCTTCCCGCAGGGTGGTGTCTTCCAGCGAGCGGGTGCGGGCAATCTCTTCGGCGCTGAGCGCGCGATCGTAAAACCGTGCCCGAGCGATACGGCCGGTGAGGAGGCGATTGCCCCCACCGCGTCCGTGCCGACAGCCGAGCAAAAGCTGGCCTTCGTGCGCAGGGTAGTCGGCCAAAGGTGCGACTCGGAAGGGTTTGCCGTAGGGTTGGCCGTCGCGATAACCCGTGACGGTGCCGTCTGCGGCGTAGGTGATGGCGACGTGGACGAGCCCTGCGGTGGCGGCGTCGGTTTCATCGGTGCCGTTGAAGGGTGCGGAGCGGGTGAATCGATCGCTGCCTGCGACCCAGCGGCGGGGGGTTTTCTCGGCGAAGACGAGGGAATCGAAAACCTGTCCCTGGAGATCTTGTAGGCTGACGACACCGCCACCGCGTTGATCGAGGTCTTCGAGCCGGACCCAGGCTTCGAAGGTTTTGGCATGAACGGAGATTGGTAGCGGAGGAGATTCGGCCCAGCCACTGCCATCGAGTACGAGTTGGCCGTCGGCGATGCGGGCGCTGCCGTTCAAGGTGAGAGCGAGGCCGTGGATGCGATCTTTGCCGTCTTTTTCAAAATCCCACTCAGCCCATGGTTGCGGGTAATTGTCGAGCGGAAGCGGTTTTTTCCGATCCTCGAGCCACTGAGCGCGCGCAGGTTGCAGCAGATCCTGGATGCGTTGGCGCTGGGTTCGTTCTTTATTTTCTAACGTCTGCAACTGGTCGCTGTGTGTCGCGTGTTGCTGGCGGCTCTGTTGCCAAAAGGTGCTGAGAGGGGTGAGTTCCTCGGGCTGGGGAGGACGATTGAAGAGGCTTTGCAGCAGCGGAGTGAGGCTGCTGGCTTGAGGTGGCTGAGAGGCTGAGGCTGGAGGTAGCTTCGATGCCCACAGGCGGCACCAGTCGATGATGAGAGGGTCATTCATCAGAGCAAGCGATTGAGAGGGGACGTTGGTGGCATCTCGCAGGCCTCGCGTGCTGGAGGGGACGGGGGCGTCGAAGGCTGAGAGGAGCGGATCAAGGTTGTTGCGAATGACGCGAACGTACACCGAGCGGCGCGGCGTGGAGCCCGGGACGGATTCCCCTTCGCGGGTGGTGTCTAACACGTTGGTGGCGGCGAGAATGCCGTCGCGAATGGCTTCCGCATCGAGACGGCGGATGGGATAGTGGGAGAGGAGGCGATTGTCGGGATCGATGCGGGCGAGCTGAGTGGCTGAGGGGTGATTCACAATGCCTGACGCGCGTTGGAAGGTGCGAGTGAGGACCATGGCGCGAATCAATTCCTTCAGCGAACCGCCCGAGTCACGAAAACGTGATGCGAGCAAATCTAACAACTCGGGATTCGAGGGCGATTGGCCGAGGCGACCCAAATTGTCCGGTGTGGAGACAAGACCGCTGCCAAAAAGATGCAGCCAGACGCGATTGACGATGACCCTCCAGGTGAGGGGGTTGTCCTCACGGACCATGCTCTGGGCGAGCTGGAGGCGGCCGCTGTCTTTGGGGTGATAGGGGGTGGCATCGAGTGATTCGAGAAAACGGCGAGGCACCGATGCAGAAGGGTTTTTGTGATCTCCCTGGACAAAGAGCGCCTGGTCAAAAGCGTCGGCTTCGAGGACTCCCGGAGCACGCACGGGCGGAGGTAGGGTCTCGACCAAACGCTGGTATCGCTGCAGCAGGGGGGCAGCTTCGGGGATTTCGCTGGTGGTGGTGGGTAGGAGACCCGCTGTTAGGAGGGTGTTGAGAAACGTGATCTGCGCGTCGGTAGCTT
>JAGRPD010000151.1 GCA_020439875.1 Verrucomicrobiales bacterium | reverse complement strand
CGATCATCACCCGCTGCCGCATGCCACCACTCAGTTGGTGGGGATAGGCCTCGATCCGCTCTCCGGGGGAAGGAATCCGTACCTGCTCCAGCATCTTCACGCTGCGTTGCAGCACCTCCGATGGCGGCACGTTCGGCTCGTGCAGCAGGATCGCCTCCGCCAGTTGCCGACCGATCCGGTGCACCGGATTGAGCGCCGTCATCGGCTCCTGGAAAATCATGCCGATCTCTTTTCCGCGCAGATGGCGGATTTCATCGATCGGCAGGTTCGTGAGTTCACGCCCCTCAAATCGGATGCTACCTCCCAAGATCTTGCCACTCGGCTGGGGCAGAAGACGATTGATGGAAAAAGCCGTCACGCTTTTGCCGCAGCCACTCTCACCCACAATGCCCAGTGTCTTCCCCCGTGGCGCATCCAGATTGACCCCATCCACCGCGACGACACGCCCCGCATCGGTGTCAAAGCCCACCACCAAATCGCGAATCTGAAGGATGGCGTCACTCATGGCATCTTGAAGTCATCGTGGATGAACAGCTTCTCCCCGAAGTCCTCGCCCTCACTCATCGCCTCCAGCGTCTTTTGCTTCATCGCCTCATCGATCCAAAACATGTAGGCATCCAGCGGCATCTGACTCTTCTTCGCATTGCCCTCCTTCGGCCAGCGCACCCAGCGCCAGGTCAGATAACGGTAAAAGGGCGACTCCCAAGCCGGAATCGAATTGCCGCGTTCTTCGATTAGCTTCGCCAGTTTCCACGACAGGTCTTTCACCTCATCCTCCGTCTTTGCGTTGCGGTGCAGATCAATCAAAAGGTCGAGTTCCGGATCCGCCGTCATGGTGATGTTGTTGGTATCCGTCACCACCTTGCGTTGGCCATCTTTGTCCGTCTTGTACGCATTGGTGCTGTGAAAAAAGTCCCAGTAGCGGGGATACGGCGGCTGCGCGCCAAACCCCGCAAAGGCCAGCTCGTGGTTCTTCTGGTCCAGCTTCTTGTAAAGCTGGGTACCGTCGAGTCCTTCGACAATGATCTCCAATCCCGCCTTCAGCGCCGCCTCCTTCAGCCGCAGCATGATGGGCACAATCGGGCCGCTGTTAAACGTCGAGAGCGTGAAGGAAAGCCGCTTCCCCTTGGCATTGACCAGCACCCCATCTTTACCGGCTTTAGTGTAACCCGCCTTCGCAAAGTATTCGCGCGCCTTCGCAGGATCATACGGCTTCGCTCGCACCTCCGGATTGGTGAATTTTCCAAACCCCGCCGACGTGCTCTGCATCCGTGTCTTATCCCCCCGAAAATCCACCTCAATCACCGTCTTGAAATCCAGCGCGTAATTGATGCCGATCCGCACATCCTGATTATTCAGCGGAGGTTTGCTTTCATTCAAATACACCCCCCAAGTCACCTGCGGATACTGATTGTAAAACACATGCCGCTCAATGTAACCGCGATACACCTCGGGAATCTCCGTTTTGTCATACCAGTAAATCGGCAACCCACCCAGAAAGAAATCCAATTGGTGCTGCCGAAACATCTCAAACGCCTTATCCGGACTGTTGATCACCTTGTATTCGACGAAGTCAGGATTGAACAAATACCGGTAATTCTTCTTGTCCTTGGCCCACCAATCCTTCACCCGACCCAGCGTGATGGAGCGCCCCCGCTTCACGCGATCCAACAAGATCTCGTAAGCACCCACCGTCGGCTCCACCCGCCATTGATAACGGGCGGGAAAGTCCGCGCCGTACTCCCGATAAAACTCCCGCTGACTCGGTGGCAAGGTCGCATACCAAATGGGATCAGGTTTGGCTTCGGGAATCGACACCGCAAAAATGCGATCCGTGTATTTCGTGATCGATTTAAACTCCTTGGTGTACCAATCGTTGTACCATGGGTCCTGCAGGTACGGACTGCGCATGATGTAAAACGTCATGAAAAAGTCCTCCACCTCCACAGGTTTGCCGTCGGAATAGGTTAGATTCGGTTGCAGCCGAAAGAAGACCGTTTTGCGATCCTCCGAAACGGCCCACGCCTCCGCCAAACCTGGAATCCAAACATCCTCATTCGGATGTCGCGTGATCAGACTGATGGTGATGTTGTCCCAGTGCTCGCTACGGAAACTGTTGTTTCCATCCGGGCCAACATGCCGGAAGGTGGGCGGATAGCTGAGGGTATAATCGTGAAAAGTCCCTCCTTTCACCGCCCGTGGATCTCCAAATTCCGGCACGTCCGCACCATCCTCCCATTTCAAATTCTTGGGCAGATCGGCTTCTGTTTTCCATTGGAAGAAGTCCGGGTTCGCCTTCCAGTAGCCCTCCACCTCCGCCGTGTTGTCATAGGGAGGGAAACGATCATCCTTTTTGGAATCGCACGCCAGTAGAACCCAAGGCAGCAGGCAGCCAACCAAGCACCGCATCGGAACGCGCCACTTCCGTCCGTCAGCTTCCTGCCGTTTGAGGATCTGCTGTCTTCTGCTCATTCGTAAGTGGTGAATTTTTTCGGATCAAACGCCTCCCGCACCGCTTCGCCAACAAAAGTCACAAGGATCAAAACGCCCACCAATGCCGCGAACCCCGAGGTCACGATCCAGGGGTAGTTGAAGTTCTCGGTACCCTCCCGCAGCAGGCGGCCCCAACTCGGATCCTCCGGCGGCAAACCGAAATTGATGAAATCCAGCGCCGCCAGAGAAAAAATGAGCCCGGCAACCTCAAATGGAGCCAGCGTCACGAGGATGGCGATGCTGTTTGGCAGGATGTGGTGAAAAATGATGCGGCCCGTGCCCGTGCCCAGCAGCCGCGCCGCCGCCACGTAATCTCGCGCCTTTTCCCGATAGGCTGCCGTGCGCAGGTAAATGGTGGTGCCCATCCAGCTGAATGCAGCCAGGATCACCACCAGCGTCAGCAGGTTCGGCTGGATGATGGAACTGACGATCATCACCACAAAAAGAAACGGCAGCACCGACCAAATCTCGATCAAACGCTGACCCAACAGATCAAACCATCCGCCGAAATAACCCAGCGCCCCACCCAGCGCCACCCCCACCACAAAGACGAAAGTCACAAACAAAATCGAACCGATCACCACCTGCTGACCACCCCCAAACAAAACGGCCAACACGTCCGCCCCTGCCGCTGTGGTACCGAGAAAATGGCGATCGCTCCACGACGGCGGTGCAGGCGGATAAACGATGGTGCGCAGCACGCCATCGGACGCGTCCTTCAGAGCGGCAGCCTTCCCTTCACTGTAGTCCACATAGGCCTTGGATTGACCCTTTTCAAAGGTGTCACGCTCCACCTGATCCCCCTCAAGGTTCCATCCCCGCATCTCTCCTTGCTTCACCCCCTCCCGAAAGGTCCACTCTTGGCGATTCTGATCGGGTTTCTCCTGGAAGGTGGTGTAGGCACGCCCATTGAACGGGGTTTCTCCGTCGGCAGAATAGACTTTCCCCTCCCGTTGCACCAGCGTCTTGATCACCGCTGGAGTGTCCAGTTTCGGAGCGTAGGGGATGAACGGCAGCAGCAACCAACTCGGTGATTTTTCCTCACGCCAACGTTCTTTCAACGCCCGGTAGTCCGCCTCTCCCATGCCTTCTTGGCCGAAGGTACTGGCCGGAATCGGAGCGGTCACAAACGGGAAGTACCAGCTCCCCTCATGCCGCACCACCAAGGCCTGCTTTCCCACCAACAAGTTATCCAGCGCGGTGATGCCGATCAGGATCATGAGAATCACAAAGGAAACATGACCCCGACGAATCGCCCGAAACCGACGGATCTGCTTCACGGTGAGCGGACTTAGATTCCAGGTGGATCTTCCTTGCACCAGCAGGATCGTGCCGCCAACGGCCAAAAGAAACAAAATCACCCAACCCAAAACCGCCCCGCCCAAAAACGGGATCTTCAACACAGGAACGGAAAGCTCAAACGCGCGCAGGCCTGCCGCCAGCCCCGTATAGGCCAACAACCACCAACCCAATGCTCGCGGAGACTTCAACATCTATTCAAAACGAATGCGTGGATCCGTCAGGGCGACGAACAAATCCGACAAAATATTGCCCACCATCAGCAGCACGGTGCTCAGAAGAAGCACTCCCATCAACACCGGGTAATCCCGATCCAGCGCCGCCATGTAGGAGAGCATGCCGATGCCGTTGATGTCGAAGATCAGCTCGATCAGCAACGAACCGGAAAGAAAGATCGACACCACATGACCCAACGTTGTCATCACCGGGATCATTGAGTTGCGCAACGCATGCCCCAGGATCGCCCGCTTGGAGTCCGCACCTTTGGCAATGGCGGTGCGCACGTAGTCGGCGGCGAGGTTGTCCATCAGGTTGTTTTTCACCAGCATGGTGAGGAAGGCAAAGCTGCCCACCATATAACAAATCATTGGCAAGACCGCGTGGCGAATCACATCCCATACTCGGCCTATCAAACCGAGAGACTCAAAGTTGTCTCCGACAAATCCCCCCATCGGAAACCACCCCAAACGTGCGGCAAAAAACACCAAAAGCACGCTGCCCAACGCATATCCCGGAATGGCATAGCCGACGAAGATCAGGATCGAGGTGGCATTGTCAATGACCGTGCGATGCCGGATGGCCTTCAAAATACCGAGAGGAATGCAGACTCCATAAACCAAGATGGAGGAGATCAGACCGTAGAAAATAGAGATCGGCATCCGCTCCCGCACCATTTGCCACACGGGATCATTGTAACGGGTAGAGATGCCCAGATTCCCCTGAAGCACGCCATCATAGACGGGTCGAAAGACCTGAACGCGGTCTTTTTCGGGTTCGGACAGCGTTTCCCACTTGGACAGATACTCGGGGTCCTCGGCACTGAGGGTGCCATCGGCTTTCACCGTCGCTTCGGTGATCTTGTAAGCGTTGGTCGGCGTCCATTGCTCCTGCGGCAGGAGATTGCGCAACGTCACGCTGCCCTCCGTCTTACCGTCTTCAAACTTCACGAACTGCTTGTCCGCCTGCTTGGGGATCACTCCGAGCCAGGCGAGATAGGCCGGAAAAAACGACCGGTCGAACCCATAATAAGCCGCCACGATCTCTTTCTGCTCCTCGGTCAAAGACGCACCCGCGTCCTTCATGGCGCTCTCCCCTTGCGCGGAGCCCGCCTTCCTCAGGGCCGCCTCCATCGGCCCGCCCGGTGTGATGCGAGTGATGAAAAAAACCACCAGCGTCGCCCCGATCACCGTGGGGATGATCAGCAAAATTCGCCGGATGAAGTAGTCGCGCATGCAGGAAGATAGGAAGTCTCGGACATTCAACGTCGCTGCTCAAGCCTTTCGTGGATTTTCCCTGACAAATCTCAACCTCGAAAAGCACCGCTCAGGCGCAACGTCGAGATTGCATGTCCTGACTTTTTTTGAAACACTTTCTGAGAAACCGAATATCTCTCCAACGTGCCTCCCATGAAATTCAACGCGCTTTTGATCGGGTCCGTCGGGCTAACCAGCCTCGGCTTAGCCCAGACTCCCCAACCCTCCTCTCCCGTCCCCACGGCACCGCCCCCCGGGATTTCGGAGACCCGTGACGCTCCGCGAGGTCCCGCCACCGCAGATCCACCGGTCTCAGCCTTCACCACCGAGTACGATCACGGAGACGCCACCGATCTGGAGCAGTACTACCTTGAATTGCTCAATCGCGCCCGCGCCAACCCGCCCGTGGAGGGCGGTCTCTTGGCCACCACCACCGATCCCGACGTGCAGAGCGCGTACACGTTTTTCGGCGTGAATCTGAGCCTGATGCAGACCGAGTTCAACGCCATCAGCCCCGCTCCGCCTTTGGCCTTCAATGCCAAATTAGCCGCCGCAGCCCGCCTCCACTCAGCGGACATGCTGGCCAACATCTTCCAAGGCCACAATAGCTCCGGCTCGGGAGCAACGCCGGGAGATCGCATCACCGCGCAGGGCTACAACTGGCAAACCTACGGTGAAAACGTCTATGCTGCCGCCAAATCCGTCTGGCACGGTCACGCCGGCTTTGAGGTGGACTGGGGCTACGGCGCTGACGGCATGCAATCCCCCCGTGGTCACCGCAACAGCATTCACAACGCCGCATTCCGTGAGGTCGGTGTCGGCGTCCTCTTAGGGAACGCCACCGACAACTCCGTGATGCCGCCTTTCAGCGTCGGTCCCCAGCTCGTGACTCAGGATTTTTCGACCGCCCAATCCAGCTCCGCCTTCGTCCTGGGGGTGGCCTATTACGATCTCAACAGCAACGGCTTCTACGATCCGGGAGAAGGCATTGGCGACCTCACGGTCACCGTGGATGGTGCCAGTTACCACGCCGTCACCGCGCCCTCGGGTGGCTACGCCATTCCCGTTCCCACCACCAACGCCACGCGATTGACGAGCTTTGTCGGCCTCAATCTGTCTGGCAGTTCCAACGCGGTGATCAGCGGTGGCAACAATGTGAAGGTCGATTTCATCCCCACCTACACCGACCCGACGCCTACCGGCGACACCACACCCGGCATCGGCATCCCCACGCCTTACAGTTTCCCCATGGTCGGAGGAGCCACCGGGTACCTCTGGCGTTGGTCAGAGCGCCTCGCTCAGCCTGATGATGGCGCGGAAAACCTGTCGCTGGTCACCGATGGCACGGCCGTGGACTACAACGTCCTTTCCACCACCGTCAAATACGCTGGCAGCTCGGCTTATCACTTTGCACATCCCAACTTCGAAGCCAATCAGACGGTGACCTATCAGGCCACCTTGATCCCAGGGGCTGGTGCCACCGTGCAATTCCGCAGCCGCCTCCGCACCGCCACCACCTATCAGCACGCCAGGGTTCAGGTCTCCACCAACCAAGGGGGCTCCTGGATAGATGTCTATGACCAGGCAGGTGACGGTACTTCGGGAGAAAGCAGCTTCATCCTCCGCTCCGTCAACCTCTCCGCCTACGTGGGCCAAGAGATCCTGCTCCGCTTCAACTACGTCTTCCTCGGCACCTCCGCCTACACTCAAACGTCCGATAGCGTCGGATGGTTTGTTGATGCGATCGATTTCACCGACGTCGATACCCTCACCACGCCCACGGAGACTGCGGTGTCCTCGGGCACTTCCTTCACCTTCACCCCGGCGGCGGCCTCGACCTATCTGCTCTCCGTCAGCCCCACCGTCTCCGGCCGTCAACTCCGCTGGTCTCCCTCACTCGAAGTCCAAGGCGTCACCCCGCCTCCCTTCGCCAGTTGGGCCAGCACGGAGGAAACCAACGCCGCTCTGCCCTCAGGCACGCTCTCCGGCAATCCCACGGCCGATTACAACCACGACGGCGTCGCCAACCTCACGGCCTATGCCCTGGGCCTGAGCCCCGTCAACCCCGCCGCCCACCTGCTACCCGCTCCCATCGTGGCCGGTGGTTCGGCGTATTTCGAGTATCAGGTGGACACCACCCACACCGACATCACAGTGACCCCTCGGATTTCAGCCGATCTCTCCATCTGGAAGGCCCCCGGTGAATCGGGTGCACCCGCAGGTTTTTCCGACACCCTCATATCCACCTCCGGCACCGTACAGACACGTCGCGCTACCGTCCCCATGGGTGCGGCCATTCGCTACTTTTTCCACCTGCAAATCACGCAGCTTCCGTAGCGGGTGCGGGAACTTGAACGCAGCACCCAGCCCCAAAGAACCTTGTTCTTTTCGAGGGCGGGTGCGCCCGATTCCGCAGTGAACCGGGAAGGTCTTCATTGACCCCCGCCACCCGACTGCGCCATGCTCCGGTGTGCCCAGGTTTTCTCGTCTCCTTTGGATCCCCTTCCTCGTCGTTGGCGTGGGGCTTTTTCATCATTGGCGGCAAAGCCGACCCTCCCGTGTGGCGCAGGCCGACGAAGCCGGCATCCTCCTCATCGGCAATGGCACCGACATCGAGAGCCTCGACCCCCACATGGCCACCGGGCAGCCCGAGCACCACGTCATCACCACCCTGTTTGAGGGCCTCGTCGCCCCCGCTGCGGACGATCCCGATGCCGATGCCCCCGGCGTGGCCACGCACTGGCAGTCCGCCGATTTCATCACCTGGACCTTCCACCTCCGGGAGGACGCCCTGTGGAGCGATGGCACGCCCCTGACCAGTGCCGACTTCCTTTACTCCTGGCAGCGCATCCTCTCCCCGGCCCTCGCCTCGGACTACGCTCCGATGCTCTACCTCATGAAAAATGCGCAGGCCTACAATGAAGGCCGCCTCACCGACTTCGCAGAGGTCGGAGCCATCGCGCCTGACGCGCATACTCTGGTCATCACGCTGGAGGGACCCGCACCCTTTTTCCCCTCCCTTTTAAAACACTACACCTGGTTCCCCGTACCGCGTCATGGGGTCGAAAAATTTGGCACCATGACCCAGCGAGACACCGCCTGGGCACGCCCCGGCAACCTCATCGGCAATGGCCCCTTCCTCCTCCAGGACTGGCGCATCAACCACTTCATCTCCGTCACACGCAATCCCCGCTACTGGGACGCCGCCAACGTCGGGCTCAATGGCATCCGCTTCTTTCCCATCGACAACGCCGAGTCCGAAGAACGCCTCTTCCTCGACAATCAACTCCACGTCACCAACTCCGTCCCCCTCGCCAAAATCGCCGTCTATCGCCGCGAACGCCCCACCTATTTCCATCAAAGCCCCGAACTCTCCGTCGAGTTTTACCGCTGCAACACCACCCGCCCCCCCCTCAATGACGAGCGCGTCCGCAACGCCCTCGCCCTCGCCCTCGACCGCCGCGCCCTCGTCGAAGACGTCATCCGCTCCGGCAGCCTGCCCGCCACCAGCCTCACCCCCCCCGGCTCCAGTCCCGACTATCCACCCCTCCAGCTGATCTCCTACGATCCTGAAAAAGCCCGCCAGTTCCTCGCCCAGGCCGGCTTCCCCGGAGGACGCGGCTTTCGCAAAATCGAAATCCTCACCAACAGCAGCGAATCCGCTCGCACCATCGCCGAGTTTTTCCAAGAGAGCTGGAAGCGCGAACTCGGTCTCGAAATCAGCATCCTCCAGCAGGAATGGCAGGTCTATCTCGACTCCACCCGCAAGCTCACCTATGACATCGCCCGCGCCGGCTGGGTGGGAGATTACACCGATCCGTACACCTTTCTCGGCATCTGGCGCAAAGGAGACGGCAACAACAACACCGGCTGGAACAGCCCCGCCTACGACGCCCTGCTCGACGCCAGCACCCAAGAGGCCGAGACCTCCCGTCGCATGGCCACCCTGCGCCAGGCCGAGACCCTGCTCATGCAGCAGATGCCCATCATCCCCGTCTATTGGAAGACCAACTCCGAACTCATCCGGCCCGAGGTCGAAAACTGGAAACCCTCCGTCATCAGCCACCGCTGCTACAAAGCGCTACGCCTCGGCCCCTACCAGCCTCTGCCCCCCCGACGCCCGTGATTCGCTTCCTCTTCCAACGCCTCTTCCAGGGCCTGATCGTGATCGTCTGCGTCATCTCGATCACCTTCCTCATCATCCGCGCCGCACCGGGTGGCCCCTTCGCCAAAGACCGCGCCATGCCCGCCTACGTGCAGGAAAATCTCGAACGCCTCTACGGCCTGGACCAGCCCCTGCCCGTCCAGTTGTGGCGCAATTTGAAAAGCTTCCTCACCCTCGACCTCCCCGTCTCCTACCGGCTCAAAGGCTGGAACGTCAAAGACATCATCGCCCAGGCCATGCCCGTCTCCTTCACCGTCGGAGCCGCCGCCTTCCTCATCGCCATCGGCCTCGGCGTCCCCGCCGGAGCCTGGGCCGCCCTCCGCGCAGGGCAGATCGAAGATCGCGTGGTCATGACCCTCGCCACCCTCGGCATCTGCGTACCCAGCCTCGTCCTCGGCCCCCTCGTCGCCCTCGTCTTCGGGTTAAAACTCCATTGGTTCAACGCCGCCGGATGGTATGCCTCCAGCGATTGGGTGCTACCCGCCGCCACCCTCGGCTTCATCAGCGCCTCCGCCGTCGCCCGCCTCACCCGCGGAGGTTTGAGAGAAACCCTCAGCCAGGATTACATCCGCACCGCCCGCGCCAAAGGCCTGCCTGAGAAACTCATCATCATCCGCCACGCCCTGCGCCTCGCCTGCCTGCCGCTGCTCAATTACCTCGGCCCCCTCGCCGCCGGACTCCTCAGCGGATCCTTCGTCACCGAGACCATTTTCCAACTGCCCGGCCTCGGACGCCACTTCATCTCCTCCGCCCTGCACAAGGACTTCACCCTCGCCATGGCCCTCGCCGCCTTCTTCGCCGTGCTCATTGTCGTCTTCAATCTTCTCGTGGATATTCTCCAGGCCTGGCTCAACCCCCGCATCCGCCTCAGCGAAAAATGAGTGCCGCGCCACCATCCACCACATCCTCCACCGGAGGCCCCTGGCGCACCGCCTGGCGACGCCTGCGTCGGGATCGCACCTCCATGGCCGCTCTCAGCGCGCTGCTCCTCATCATCGCCGCCTGCCTCATCGGCCCCCACCTCTCCCCCTACGCCTCCGACGCCCAAGACACCAGCCAGGTGCTACAGCCCCCCTCCGCCTCCCACTGGATGGGCACCGACCTCCTCGGGCGCGACCTCACCACCCGCGTCTTGGAAGGCGGGCGCATCAGCCTCCTCGTCGGCGTCGTCGCCACCGCCGTCGCCATGACCATCGGCCTCGGCTACGGCCTCATCGCCGGCTTGGCCAGTCACCGGCTCGACAGCCTCCTCATGCGCCTCGTCGATATCCTCTATGGCTTCCCCTTCATGGCCTTCGTCATCCTGCTCACCACCGTCTTTGGACGCAGTTTGACCCTCCTCTTCGTCGCCATCGGAGCCGTGGAGTGGCTCACCACCGCCCGCGTCGTACGCGCCCAGGTTCTCGGATTGAAAAGGCAAGAGTTTGTCCTCGCTGCCCGCGTCTCCGGAGCTGGCACCTTCCGCATCCTCTCTCGTCACCTCCTGCCCAACGTCCTCGGCCAAGTCATCATCTACGCCAGCCTCACCGTACCCGGCATCATGCTGCTGGAGGCCGTCTTGAGCTTTTTGGGGCTCGGCGTCCAGCCACCCAACGCCTCCTGGGGATCCCTCATCCAAGAGGGAGCCAACAACATGGAAACCTCCCCCTGGATGCTCCTCTTTCCCGGCTTCTTTTTCGTCCTCACCCTCCTCTGCCTCAACACCCTCGGCGACGCCCTGCGCGACGCCCTCGACCCCAAATCTCACCTCGACGACTGATCCCGTCAGCATAACCGCACTCGATCTCATCTTCCCCGTGCCAGCCCTGCCACCGAACCGTAGGCAGAAGCATCGACCCCAAAGCACCTGAACAAGCCAAAGTCCCCCCGCATCCACCTCCGTCCCCGCATCAGGCTTGGCATGGGCAACGATCGGGTCGCAAGGGCGCGAACGATATTTTGAACCACGAAGGGACACGAAT
>JAGRPD010000150.1 GCA_020439875.1 Verrucomicrobiales bacterium | reverse complement strand
CGCAACCGGGGGCGGTGAGGGTCATTTTCACTTCGGCTTTCATCTTGCCGTCTTCGCTTTCGACGACGCGGCAGTCATAGACGAGGCCGAGATCGACGATGTTGACGGGGATCTCGGGGTCATAAACGTGGCGCAACTGTGCCCAGACCTGTTGCTCGAGGTCGGATGCTTCCTCGGGAATGTTGGAGGAGGTGGCGGCATCATCCTGCTTCTTCGCTTTTTCGGGATCGATGCCCAGGGCGTCGGCATCTTTTTCCGCGATGCGGGCGAGCCCGAAATCGGTGGCCACGGTGTAGGTGCCGCCGAGGGACTGAGTGATGATCACTTTGGTGCCTTGGGGCAGGGTGATGGCGTCTCCGCTGGGGATCTGGATGGCGGCGACTTCGCGATGGAGTTCGAGAGAGGAGTGCATGGAGTCAGGTGTCAAAAACGATCTTTACGCGGCCACTGGATGCGGCGGCACCGGGGAGGCTATCGGCCAGGGTGGGGCCAGTGGCGGTTGCAGGCGATGGTGCTGGGGTGGGCAGGGGAGCGGTTGCTGATTCGGCTTCGAGAGCAGCTTTGAGGGCTCCCTCGACCATTTGACCGCAGTGAATTTTCATGGGCGGCAGGGGGCCGAGGTCGGCGGAGAGTTCGTCGGCCTTGAGGCGGAGGGCTTCTTCGCGGGTCTTGCCCTGAATCATCTGGGTGGCTAGGCTGGCGACGGCGATGGCGGTCTGGCAGCCGAAAGACTGGAAGGAGGCTTTGTCGATGACTTTGCGGCCTTCTTTGTCGGCGTATTTGATCCACATTCGCAGCATGTCGCCGCAGTCGGGGCTGCCGACGGTGCCCACGGCATCGGCGTCGGGCATTTCGCCGAGGTTCTGAGGGTTGGCGATGGCGTCTTGAAGCTTCTGCTCGTCCATGGCGGTGGGGTGGGGAAAAATTCAGCCTTCGAGTTCGATGCGGTAGCGGGGCAGCGAGGGATCGATGTCGGTACTGTAGGCATCGATGCCGCCAGCGAGTCCTTTGGCTTCGGAAAAGCCGTGGCCGACGAAGTAGGCGACGGCGTCGAGCACGCGGTCGCCTTGGTGATCGTAGAGGATGATCGGCTGGTTTTTATCTGCGCTGGAAAAGAGGGTCTGCACCAGGTCCTGAGTGAGAAGCTGGCTGCCGGGGATTTTGACGGCCTCGTGCTCCTCTCGGGTGCGGACATCGAGGACTTGGAGGTCGGGATTTTGGCCGCGCAGGAGATCGAGTTCTTCGGGGCTGATTTGCAGCTTGAGGTCGCCGACGTGGCTGGTCTGGATGTGCTCGATCACCTCCTCGACGGGCAGGTTTTCATTGCGCTGGCAGAGGGCGGCCAGGGTCTCATTGGGGCTGAAGCCACAGCTGCGGCAGCCGCCGATGTGGTAGCGGGAGAAGAGGGCGCGCTGGGCTCCAGGGTAGGTCTGCAGCACGGTGGCCATGGTCATATCACCATGGAGGGGGGCTGGCTGCGTGGGGGTCGTCATGGGGCAGGGTGGATGGAGATGGGGCTGGGGTCAACCAGCGGCTGGGTTGCGTGGCGCGGGCTTCTCCGCCATGCTGGTGAATGAGATTTCGTCTGACGACCTGGGTTTGGATGCTTTGGATTCCCGCTTGTGCGGTGAGTGAGGGGAAGCGCGCGGCGTGGACGGAGGCGGATTTTCCCCCGGTGACACGGGCGGAGGCATTGGAGATCGGGCGTGGCTACACCACCCTGCGTTGGCTGCCGACGGAGCGCAATGTGCGGCACGGGCGGGATCGACGTGGGGTGCTGGTGGATACGCCGGACGTGAGTTATCAGAAACCAGGCGCGGTGCCGGGATGGTGGGTGCCGGGCCAGTGGAATACGGGCATGCCTTACCAGTGGGGTGGTTTTTCCTCGCCGCAGGAGTTTTTGGAGGGAATTGCTCAGGGTCGCGCAGCTGGCGATGTGTACACGACGGAAAAGCGCCGCCAGCTGGAGGCGGCGGTGAGTCGAGAGGCGGTGGGGGTGGATTGCTCGGGGTTTGTGTCGCGTTGCTGGAAGCTGCCGCGGGCGTATTCGACGCGGGAGCTGGCGTCTTTGTGCGATCGGCTGCCATCGTGGAATGATTTGCGGCCCGGTGATCTGCTCAACACCTACAACGTGCATTGCCTGTTGTTTGTGCGCTGGGTGGATCCGATGCGGACCAAGGTGCGGGTGCTGGAATCCGGCACGCTGGGGGTGTGGGGGACGGTGGAGCGGGAGCATGAGGTGGGAAAACTCATCAGCTTCGGCTACCAGGCGCTGCGCTATCGGAAGATGCGGGATTGAACTCGCTGGGTGGCGGGGGCGAAACGATGAGGTGAGGAACCACGATGGGGCACGATTTGAAAGGCGGGGATGGTGGGGGCGTTCCTTCGCCATGCGCTGTTTGTTTGCTGGTCTCGCCATCTTGTTCACGGGGATTGTTGCTGCGGCTCCTCCGAACATTGTTTTGATTTTTGCCGACGATCTCGGGTGGAAGGACGTGGGCTATCAAGGGGCGGACTACTGCGAGACGCCGGTGCTGGATGCGCTGGCGAAGCAGGGCATGGTCTTCACCAATGGCTACGCGGCGGCGGGAAATTGCGCGCCGAGCCGGGCTTGTCTCCTCTCTGGGACCTACACGCCGCGCCACCACGTCTATGCGGTGGGCAGCACGGATCGGGGTCCGAAGACTCGGCAGCGGCTGATTCCCATCCCGAACCAAGGCGGGCTGGCGGTGGAAAACATCACTCTGGCGGATGCGCTGAAGGCGGCGGGATACGCCACGGGGCACTTCGGCAAATGGCATCTCTCTGGCCCCGGTGGCGCGAAGCCGAGCGAGCAGGGCTTTGATGAAACGATGGACTCTTTTGGCGAGGGCGCGGTGAAGGAAGGCTCCGAGGGGAACAAGACGGGACCGCCAGAGGATCCCAAGGGCGTCTTCACGCTGACGCGTCGGGCCTGCGAATTCATGGAGGCGCATCGCGACCGGCCGTTTTTCGTGTACCTGGCGCATCACGCCATTCACACGCCGCTGCAGGGACGGCCGGAGACGTTGGCGAAGTTTCAGGCGAAGGATCCCCAAAAATCCAAAGGCGATGCGATGTATGCCGCCTGCACTTACGATCTGGATGCGAGCGTGGGCATGCTGCTGGAAAGGCTGAAGGCGCTGGGGCTGGAGGAAAATACGCTGCTGGTTTTTACCAGCGACAATGGCGGCACGCAGCAGTCTCCGCAGGAGCCTCTGCGCGGGAGCAAGGGCGGTTATTATGAAGGTGGCATTCGCGAGCCATTCATCGTGCGTTGGCCGGGTGTGGTGGCTCCGGGCAGTACCTGCGAGGTGCCGGTGATCAATGTGGATTTGTTTCCCACCTTTCTCGATGTGGCCGGTGCGACGGCGGGCAAGGAGCTGGATGGCGAGAGCCTCGTGCCGCTACTGAAGCAAGAGGGGCCGCTACAACGTCAGGCAATTTTTTGGCATTTTCCCGGATATCTCGATGGACCCGTCATTCGTGGTCGGCCCTCGGATGTGGAGCTGGGATTTCGCAGTCGCCCGGTGACGGTGATTCGCAAGGGCGACTGGAAACTGCACCTGTTTCACGAGGAGTGGCAGCTGGATGGAGGGCGTGAAAAACTGGCCACCAATCACGCAACGGAGCTGTATCACTTGAAGCAAGACATCGGGGAACGGCAGGATTTGGCCACCCAAGAACCTGCCAAACGCGACGAACTGCTGGCGGACCTGCTGGCCTGGCAAAAATCGGTGCAGGCGAAGATGGCCTCGCAGCCCAATCCCAAGTACGATCTCAGCGCGCCGGTGGCGAAGGGCGGACGGGGTGGCAAGGGCGGCAAGGGCAAAGGGAAAAAGAAGAATCTGTGAGAGGTCGCTCCCGCAAGGTCGAGTCGGCGACAATTGCGGGCGGGTCGAACTTGCGCGGCGGGTGAGGCGGGGCATGATGGGCCTCCCCATGGCGGCTCCTTCCTCCACTCCCGCACTTCTTTCCGCGACGGAACTGCGCTTGCAGTTTGGTCTGCAAGTGGTGCTGGATGAGGCGACGATGGCTCTGCATGAGGGTGAAAAGGTGGGCCTGGTGGGACGCAATGGAGGCGGCAAGAGCAGCCTGATGCGCATCCTGTCGGGGGTGGAGCAGGCGGACGCGGGCACCGTCTCGCGGAGGCAGCGACTGCGGATCGGCTACCTGCCGCAGGAGCCTGAGTTGGAAGAGGCGGCCTCGGTGGCAGACAACGTGCGCGCGGGAGCGGCGGACCTGCTGGAGATGATTCATCGTTATGAGTCGGGGGCGGTCTCAGGGGATCAAGAGGCGGCCTTGTTGCATCAGATTCAGGTGCTGGACGGTTGGAATTTGGACTCCCGACTCGACACGCTGCACAGCCAGTTGGGCCTGCCGGATCGGGAGCGCGCGGTGGCGGATCTCTCCGGCGGAGAAAAGCGTCGGGTGGCCCTGGCTCGCACGCTGGCCAGCCAGCCGGAGGTGCTGCTGCTGGATGAGCCGACCAACCACCTCGATGCGGAGTCGATCCTATGGTTGGAAGATTTCCTCCGCGCCAGCAGTTCCGCCGTGCTGTTCGTCACCCACGACCGCTACTTTTTGGATCGCCTAGCCACTCGGATCTTGGAAGTGGATGGAGGGAAAATTTTCAGCCATCCCGGCAATTACACCGCGTACTTGGAGGCCAAAGCCGTGCGCCAGAGCATCGCTGGCAATCACGAGCGGCGGCGTCAGGCGTTTTTGCGGAAGGAGCTGGAGTTTGTCCGCGCTGGCGTGAAGGCGCAACGCAGCAAGGCCCGCACCCGGCTGGATACCTTCGCCGAAGTGGCGGCACAAGACGCTCCGGAAGATGATGTGGCGGTGGATCTGATCATCCCCCCCCCGCCGCCGCTGGCCAATGTGGTGGTGGATGCGGAGGGCCTCGGCGCACGATTGGATGACGGGAGGTGGCTGTTTGCGGGGTTGGATTTGAGCTTCGAAGCTGGTAGCTGCACGGGCATCATCGGCCGCAATGGCCTCGGCAAGACGACCCTTCTCCGGCTGCTGATGGGGCTGCGCGAGCCCGATGAGGGACGGGTGGTGATCGGCAAGAAGACGGTGTTTAACTACGCCGACCAGCAGCGCCTCACGCTGGATCCCGAGAACAGCGTGATGGCCGAGGTGGCGGGTGATTCCGACTTTGTCCCCTTTGGCGCGGAGAAGCTGCATGTGCGCACTTATTTGAAGCGATTCCTCTTTGCCGATGAACGTGTCGGCATGCGGGTGAAGGAACTCAGTGGTGGGGAAAAAAGCCGCGTCTTGCTGGCGAAGATCCTCTGTCGCGGTGGCAATTTTTTGGTGCTCGACGAACCGACGAACGATCTGGATCTGCAAACGCTGCGGGTGCTCGAAGAAGCCATCCTGGCCTTTGAAGGCACCGTTTTGGTGGTCAGTCACGATCGCTATTTTCTGGATCGTGTTTGCGATCGATTGATTGCCTTTGAGGGCGAGGGACGGGTGGCGCTTTGCGCGGGAAATTTCAGTTACTATCAGGAAAAACGTGCGCCTGCAGCGGCGGCGGAACTGCTGGCCATGCAGGCTCCCAAGGCCGCCCCGAAACCGGCCCGACCGCGCACTGAGAAGCCTCGCAAGATCACGATGAAAGAGCGCCGCGAGCTGGAGGCGGCAGTGATTGAAATCGGGCGTTTGGAAGGCGAGATCCAAGACGTGGAAGCACGTTTGAATGATCCCGCCTGGTACGTGGAGCATGCCGCTGAGGCTCCGGCTGAGGTGGAGCGGCTGGAGCAGTTGCGGGGAGACTTGGATCAACACATGGAGCGCTGGGCCGAGCTGGAAGCCCTGCGTGAAACCAGCGAAGCATGATGAGCAAGAGCCTACCTTTGGTCACGATCTACACGGACGGCGGATGTTTGGGAAATCCCGGCGTGGGCGCCTGGGCCGCCGTCCTGCGCAGTGGCAAGCATGTGAGGGAACTCAGCGGCGGAGAGATGGCCACCACGAACAATCGCATGGAGCTGAGCGCCGCCATCGAATCCCTGCGGGCGCTGAAGCAGGCCTGCCGCGTGGAGCTGCACACCGACTCGCAGTACCTGCGCAA
>JAGRPD010000149.1 GCA_020439875.1 Verrucomicrobiales bacterium | reverse complement strand
GATCTCATGCAGGGAAACCACAGCCATCCCACCAACGCCGCTCCTTTGGTTTGACGGCTTCCCGCCCCTCCTCTCGTGAATTGAGCCTGCTTCCCGGTTACATCCCCTCATTTTCCCACCTCCAGGGAAAAACTCTTTTTTCCGGGGCCTGATGGAGGGGAGGATGGGTTGACGGAGATGAGGTCTGGAGGTGGCGGGGTGAGGAGAGGGCCGGGCGGTTGCAAACCGTGGGCATGGGCCACCGGTTGGAAACGCGGTGCCGCGGAGGGCTGGAGGGGGGTGTTGCCTGTCTGATGCAATTCCTGAATCAATGGGTTGCCCTTCTCCCACCCCGGGAAAATTGACATTTTCCTCTACGAATTCCCCCTGCCCGGGAAAACTGGCGTTTTCTGCTCGGCTGGAGGAGTTTTGAGTGGGTGGGATTGGGTTGAAGGAACCTGGGAGCTGCGGCGTGGCATGGCTCGGGAGAGCCATGCTACCTCAAGGTACTGCGACGCACTTCCCGACACGCTGAAGCTTGAACAACGTGCGACCTGATCCCCTTCAATACGGGCGTACATTTGTGTACCGTTGTGGTTCCGAAGATCGTTTGCGCTCTTGCACCACGGAAGCTGCCCATTCGAAGCCTGATCAGGGAGAATCTGATGCGGTGAGGGAAGCTGATGCGCGGGGATTTGGCTTTTCTTGGCTTGCGCAGGCGCTGTGGGGTCGATGCCCCCACCTACAGGGGAGGGCTTGCTCAGGCGCTGTGGGGTCGATGCCCTCACCTGCAGTTCGGTGGCAGGGCTCGCGGGGGGAAGGTGAAATAATGTGCGGCTACGCTGGTCCATGAGGAGTTGTCGGCGAGGGCTCCGGAAACAGCTTGTGTGGGGGCGGCTTTACGCGAAGAGCTGGGGGAGGGGCTTGCCTTTGTCGGCGACGGTGAAGGGTCGCATGGAGGGGGAGTAGATGACGTGGTCGAGCGGCAGACCGAGGGCGTAACCGATGGTGGCGTTGAAGTCGGGCACGGAGATGCCGCCTTCGGCGACTTCCATGCCGCGCTCGTCGGAGGCTCCGTGGACGTAGCCACCTTTCACGCCGCCGCCCGCCATCAGGCAGGTGAAGGCTTTGGGATGGTGGTCGCGGCCGTCGTTGACGTTGATTTCGGGGGTGCGCCCAAACTCGGTGGCTAGGACGACGAGGGTGTCGTCCAATAGGCCGCGGTGTTCGAGATCAGTCAGCAGGGTGCTGAGACCGGTGTCGAGTTCATCGCAGAGTTCGGGGACGCGGGTGAAGTTGGCGTTGTGGGTGTCCCAGCTGCCGAAGGTGACTTCGACGTAGCGGATGCCGTGCTCGACGAGGCGGCGGGCGAGGAGGCAGCCCTGACCAAATTTGCCCGAGCCGTAGCGCTCCCGCAGGCGTTCGTCTTCGCGGCTGAGGTCAAAGGCGACGAGTTCCTCGCTGTTCATCATTTTCACCGCGTCATCATACATGTCGGTGTAGGCGCGGACTTTGGAGAGGTCGTAGTTGGAGACGAAGGCGGAGTCGAGCTTCTGGGTGAGTTCCAGCCGTTTGCGGAAGCTTTTTTCACTGAAAAGATCCTGCCGATCGACGTTGCGGAGACCGGTTTCGGGATCGGTCATCATGAGGGGGGAGTAGCGGGATTCGAAAAAGCCTGCGCCGGGGTGGCGGCTGTCGTTGCCGATCATGACGGAGCCGGGCAGGGTGGGGTTGCCACGGCTTTGGAATTTTTGCAACCAAGCTCCCATGGCGGGGTGGCGGATGGAGCTGCGCAGGGTGTAACTGGTGCGCATGAAGTACTGGCCTTGCTCGTGCGCGCCCTGGGTGGAGCTGAGGGAGCGGATGAGGCTGACCTTGTCCATCTGGCGGGACATGAGGGGCAGGTACTGGGAGATTTGAATGCCATCGGCGTTGGTGCGGATGGCTTTGGTGAGCCCCATTTCTTCCCGTCCGGGCTTGGGATCCCAGGTGTCGAGGTGGCTCATGCCGCCGGTCATGTAGAGGTAGATGACGTTGCGGGCGGTGGGCACCTGCTTGAGGGGGGAGGTGTTGGCTCCGGCCACGGCGTGGGCGGAGCTGCTGAGTAGGTGGCTGCCGGCGGTGACGCCGAGAAAGGTTTTGGCGGCACCGGTGATGAATTGGCGGCGGGTGGCGTCGTGGCGAAGGAGGGAGGCATCAATGGAGGCATTCATGGCCGTTGAAGGGGGAAAAATGGAGTTGCGAAAAGGGGGGTGAAATGGAGGGGCAAAGATCAATCCACGAAGAGGAACTCCCGCGTGTTGAGCAGGGCCCAGAGGGCTTCGGCCTTGCCGGTTTTGGCGTTGGCGGCGATGACGGGGCTGAGGAGTTTGGTTTCTTCCGGTGTGGCGTGGCGGCTCATGAGACTGAGGTAGAGGGTGTCCACGGCTTGGGCGGGGGTCTCGGCGCGGGCGAGGGCGCGGGAGATGACGGTGAAGGGGTTGAGGAGGTCCTCCAGGTAATCTCCATTCATCAGCATGAGGGCCTGGCCGACGGTGGCGTCGGGGTTGGCGTTTTCCACCAGTTCGCGATCGGACTGACCAAACTCCCTCAGGAAATGCCCCACCGGAGCGGGGGAGCGAACGTCGGCCGCGCGCATGGCGTAGTGCTCGAGGAGGTAGAGGTAGCGGTTGAAGTCACGATTGGTTTCTTTGGTGACGTTGAACTCTGCGCGCAGGCGATCGGCGAGGCGTTCTTCGGCGGCACGCAGGCGATCCCGCCGGATGCGTTGCACGGCGTTGAGGGCTTGATCAAAGACCATCTGGTTGCCCTTGGGGGCTTTGAGCACGGTCTGGAGGTCGCGAGCCAGGTCGGGGTCGGCTTGTTCCTTGAGCTTTCCGGCTTTGGCGAGTTCGATGAACTTTTCGTAGCCCATTTGGAAGACGATGTCTTCGACGGCTTCGTTGATGGTGGCGCGTTGGCGGCTGACGATTTTTTTGGCTTTGCGAATGCCTTCTTCGTCCTTGGCTTCCTGAGCCTTGACGAGGTCAACCTGAGCTTTGCGGACTTGATCGGCGAGATCCTTTTGCAGGTCGGCGATCTTCCGCGCGCCGACGGTCAATTCTTCGTTGGAGAGTGCGTTGAGCGCTTGGTCCATCCAACGCACACGGGTGAGGAGGTTTTCTCCGGCCAGCTTGGCCTCGCGGTTGGGGATGTCGGGATTGGGATGGATGAGGGTGTTCATCGAGTCCCAAATCTGCTCGGCCGACATGCGGCGGACGACGGGGCCGGTGAAGTAGAAGGGATCGCCCATGCCGATGTCCTTGTTGTAGGCCTCGCGCTGGTAGGTGTCGGTGTTGAGCAGGACCCGGAGGTAGGCCTTCATGTCGTAGTTGACGTCCTGCATCAGGTGCTCCAGGGCGGCCATCAATTCGGGGTTGGAAGGCACGGTGGAATCCGTCAATTGATCCACGGGCTCAATGACGCCGTAACCCATGACTTTTTTCCAGAGTCGATTGGCGATGACGAGGGTGAAACGCGGGTTCTCGGGGGCGGTCATCCAGTCGGCGTAGGCGACGACGGGGTTTTGACCTTCTTTTGAGGTGGTGCCGTGTTGGGAAAAGGAGGCGGGAATGGTGGGCTCCACCACGCTTTTGGGTTTGGCATCGTCGTAGGCGTAGTCGTGCGGCAGGTGCAGGGCGCGGTCATCGGAGACGACGTAGTTGAAGCGCAGCGGGCGCAGGATCTCGGTCATGGCGCGTCCGAGTTCTTTGCGGGACTCGGCGTCCACGCCTCCTTTTTTCCTTTTCTTACCGCTCTTGCCATACATGGAGGCACCGCTGTCGAGGGTGCGGGCGTTGTTGGTGGAGCGGACGCCATAGGTGTAGGCGGCCATTTCGTAGTAGTCCATCTGGGTCCACTTATCGAAGGGGTGGTTGTGACACTGGGCGCAGACCATTTGGGTGCCGAGAAAGACCTGAGTCGTCACGGCCATGTTATCGAGCTGCATGTTGTAGTCCCGCAGGTAAAAGCCCACCGCTCCGTTCTCGTAGGTCTTGCCATTGGCGGTGAGAAGCTCCCGCACCATGGCGTCATACGGTTTGTTTTCGGTGAGGCATTGCTTCACGTAGTTGGCGTAGGCGGTGCCGCCAGCGAGGCTTTGATTGCCACCCACGGGGGTACTTTTGAGCCGCAGCAGATCGGCCCAGTAGTTGAAAAAGTTCTGCGAGTAGCCGTCGGAGTTCAGCAATTGATCGATCAGCTGGGCTCGCTTGTCGGGGGCTTGAGAGCTGAGAAAGGACGTCGTTTCCTTCAACGTGGGGATGCGACCCACGATGTCGAGGTACACGCGACGGAGGAAAACTTCATCGCTGGCGCGGGGGTTGGCCTGGAGCTTCTCGGCGGCGAGTTTTTTGTCCACCAGGGCATCGAGGGCCTTGGCGCGATCCTGCACTTTCTCGGCGGCAGACACGGGTGCAGAGATGAGGGAGAGCAGGCCTGCCAGCGTCAGCAAACGGCCTAACCGGCTGGAAGAGGAAGAGAAGGGTTTCATGGAAGCGGTTCTTTTGGAGGGAGGGGGGATGGGGGCGTTGTGGAACCCAGAAGGCGGATCGCAGTTGCAACGAATTTGAGAGAGGGGCGATGCGGTGGGGAAGGTCGCATCGGGAGGCTTGCTGCGCACCCCTTCGTGGGGGGTTCCACAAGGAGCTAGAACTTTCTGGGACGGCGAATTCTATCGAACTTTCCGGGCCGATTGAGGGGGGGAGCGCAAGGGGTCGGGTTGAGGGAGCAGGAGCAAAGGGTGGAGGTGAGGGGGAAGAGGGTGAAAAGAGGACGAATGGTGGGTGCAGAAGTGAGAATCGAAAGTGAGAGGAAGTTCGGAAATGAGAATATTTCAGGGGGATGAATTGTAATTTTGATAATTTCTGTTGTCATGAGTCGCGTTTTTGCTAAAATTCAGTCCAGCAAGGAGATAAAACCATGATTTCTGCAATCCCACACAGCACCCTTGATTCTGCAGGCGCCACGACTTCTTCCCGAGTCCCTGCTGGTTTGGACGATTCGTCGAGTTCCAAGTTGGAGCCCATCCTTCGCTGGAGAGAAGAGCATCCGCGGCTTTTTGAAAAAAGGCGGGTGGAAGGCATGCGCCGCTCGGAGAAGGTGCGGGCCAACCTGCTGCGCCTGCATCGCGAGTGCAAAGAGCAGTGGAAAGCCTCCGCGCGGAAAAACCCTCGTCTGCGCGCCACCACCCAGCACATCGCGGCCAAAGAATGGGTGCTGCGGTCGCCGACGGGTCAGGTGCATCGGTTTCGCAATCTGAAGAAGTGGCTGCGGGATCACCCGGATTTGTTTTCGTCGGAAGACGTGCAGTGGAAGGAAGTGCCGGGCCGCCCGAGTCAGGCCTGGTGCCGCGCCTTTCACGGTCTGTCGCGCCTGCGCCCCAGCTGCTCCAAGCTGCTGCCGGAATGGAACGGCTGGACGTGGGTGGAAGCGGGAAATTGAGCCCTCGCAGCGTGGAAGATTTGGGCCTTCGACATTCACGTCCCGCAGCCGAGGGAACATCGATTGCGGATTGTTGAAGGTGAGGAAACGCGAAACTCTCCCGTAGCCTGACTCTCCTGAGTCGGGCTTCGTCGTTGCTCCCCGGCGCTTTCATTTCCAAATCCACGCCGTCCGGCTCTCCTCGCACAACGGCTCGACTCGGGAGAGGTCGAGCTACGGTTTTGCGGCGGAGTTGGGGGGGCAAAACGTTGGCCATCGACATTCGAGCCCCGCAGCCGAGGGAATGTCGAATGCTGAACATCGATTGCGGATTGTTGAAGGTGGGAGAACTCGTGGATGGCATCCCGGCTGGGATGAACTTGAGTGTGGAGGCTGCTTGGCCCACTGGTTTTTGAAACCACGAAGGGACGCCAAGGCCCACAAATTCTTCAGACGGTTTGATGGGTTTCAGGACGCCACGATGGAAGCCTTGGAGTGGCCGCGCCTGGGAGCTGACGAACCACGTTTTGACAAACGTGGCTACGGGGTGAGCCGAATCGTCGTCTCACTCCTCATCCATAATCTCCCGGGCTCGAGTGG
>JAGRPD010000148.1 GCA_020439875.1 Verrucomicrobiales bacterium | reverse complement strand
TCGGGAGAGGTCGAGCTACACTGGCGGCGGCGGCTCAACGTAGCCTGATCTCTCCAGAGTCGAGCTACGTGGCAGCTCCAAGGTGCGCTTTATTTCAAATGCCGCGCCGTCCGGCTCACCGCGCACCGAGGCTCGACTCAGGAGAGATCGCGCGAGGTGGTTTCTCCAGCCGGCGCGGTGTGCCGCGCGGTTTGATCCGGAAAAAAGCGCCGCAGGCTGTCCACCACGTTGGGGGCGGCCATGCCGAGGCCGCAGGCGCTGGTGGCGCGCATGACATCGGAGATGTCCTCCACCTCGGCCTGCCATTCGGCACTTGTTAGATTCATCGCGCCGGGTTGCAGACGCTCGGTCAGACGCTGAGTGCCGATGCGGCAGGGGAAGCACTTGCCGCAGCTCTCATGGGCAAAAAACGCCATCGCTTGCTCCGCTGCGGAGACCATGTCCCTTGAGTCATCGAACACGATGATGCCTCCCGCTCCCAAGAAGCTGCCGTGGCTGCGAATGCATGGATCATCCAGGGTGGCGGTCCCGAGGATCTCACCGCCGAGGAAGCCTCCAGAGAGGCCTGCCATCGTCACGGCTTGAAATTTCCGCCCCGGAAGTGGGCCTCCCGCCCACTCATGCAGCAGGGTCTTCAACGGCAGGCCGAAGGGCACCTCGTAGTTGCCGGGGCGCTGGATGTCACCGCTGAGGCTGATGACTTTGGTGCCGGCCAGATCTCCAAGGCCGAGCCCGCGATACCAATCCGCTCCGCAGGCGGCGATGCGTGCTGCGGCGCAGAAGGTTTCCACATTGTTCACGGCGGTCGGCTTGCCGTAGAGACCGTGCGTGACGGGAAAGGGGGGTTTGTTGCGCGGGAAGGGGTGCTTGCCCTCCAGGCTGTTGAGCAGGGAGCTTTCCTCCCCGCAGATGTAGGCACCGGCCCCGCGGCGGACCATCAGTTTGAAGGGAAGACCGCTGCCCTGGATGTCGTCTCCCAGCCAGCCGCCCTCCTCAGCCTCCGCGATGGCGCGCTCCAGGATGTGGAAGGTCTCGGGATACTCGTAGCGCAGGTAGATGATGCCCGCCGCCGCGCCTGTGGCCAGGCCCGCCAAGGTCATGCCCTCGATCATCGCCAGCGGATCGTAATCCATCAGGGCGCGATCTTTAAAGCAGCCGGGTTCTCCCTCGTCGGCATTGCACACCACCCACTTCGGATCCCCCGCCGCCTGACGCACGGCTTTCCATTTCATCCCCGTGGGAAATCCCGCCCCACCGCGTCCAGCCAGGCCGGAGTCGGTGAGGGTGGCGATCAAATCTTCGGGCGAACCGGCCAGCGCTTTTTTCAGCCCTTCATAACCGCCCGTAGCCAGATAGCCGGCCAGCGTGGCGCGTCCCGGCGCTCGGATGTTGGCGAAGACGCACTCCTCCACACCGCCCGGATTGGGCGCGGGCAGGGGGCTAGCGGTGGGGCGGAGATCGGCGGCGTGCCGTCCGGTGAGGACCTGCGCGCCTCGGAGGACGGGGATCATGTCGTCGCAGCGTCCGGCGCAAGGCATCGGCGTGGCCCCCTCGGCGGCCAGCTCTTGCAGCAGGGCCTCCCCGCCGTTCAGGCGGCAGACATTGCCGGTGCAGACGCGCGGAGCGGCCTGCCCTGGGGCCTCGCGAGAGAAGTGATGGTAAAACGTCACCGTGCCAAAAAGATCCGCCAGAGGCATGCGCAGCGCGCTGGCGATCTGACGCAGCGCGTCCTCTGTGAGCCAGCCGTCGCGATCGTGAAAAGCGTGCAGGATCGGCAGCAGGGGGGCGGGTTCGTTTTTCCAGCGATGGAGGATATCGGCGTCGGTGAGCATGGCGTCGGCAGTTTTTTACCACGGGTGGAAACGCCCTTCCAGGTCCTTTTCTGTTGCCAGAGTGGCAGGCAGCGAAAAGGATGCGGCATGTTTTCACTCACAGGAAAAATCGCCGTGGTCACCGGAGGCGGCTCCGGGATCGGACAAGCCATCGCCATCGCCTTTGCCCGTCAGGGCGCTGCGGTGGAGGTGCTGGACCTCACCGAGGCGGCCACCGTCGATACCGTCCAGAGCATCGTCGCCGCGGGCGGCCAGGCGCAGGGGCAGGTCTGCGATGTGGCCAGCGCTGCCAGTGTGCGGGCCGCTTTTGACGCCGTGCGGGCACGGCACGGGGGGCGGATCGACATCCTGGTGAACAACGCCGGCATCGCTCACATCGGCAATCTGCTCGGCACCGAAGAGGCGGATCTGGATCGGCTTTACGCCGTCAACATCAAGGGCGTCTTCCTCTGCGCCCAGGAGGCGGTGCGCACCATGGTGGCGCAGGGCGGGGGCGTGGTGCTGAACATGTGCTCCATCGCCTCCGGCATGGGGCTGGCGGATCGCTTCGCCTACTCCATGACCAAAGGGGCCGTGGAGACCATGACGTATTCCATCGCCAAGGACTACATCACCCAGGGCATCCGCTGCAATTGCATCTGTCCCGCCCGGGTACACACGCCCTTTGTCGATGGCTACTTGGCGAAAAATTACCCCGGTCAGGAGCAGGAGATGTTTGCCAAACTCAGCGCCGCTCAGCCCATTGGCCGCATGGCGCGGCCTGAGGAGATCGCCGCTCAGGCCGTCTATCTGTGCAGTGACGAGGCCTCCTTCGTCACCGGTTCCGCCTACGTCATCGATGGCGGGGCCGTGCGCTTGCGTTGAGGCTGCAGCAGAGAGGGGCATGATTTTTCGGAGCATCGCTTTCGGCTTCCTCAGCATGGCGGCGGCGTGCCTGGACGCCGCTGACCCGCCACCGGGGCGTGCCATGTGGGTGTATCAGACGCGGGAAATTCTCGCCTCAGTGGACGAGCGGGCCGCCCTGCTGGATTTTTGCGCCGCTCGTTCCATCTCCGATCTGTTTTGGCAGGTGTATTTTGATCGCGAATCGACCCCACCACGCCTGATGGAGGTGGAGGCTCTGCGCGCGTTTTTAAAACAGGCCCATGGCCGTGGTCTGCGCGTCCACACCCTCGGGGGAGATCCCTCCCATGTGCTGAAGGAAAATCATCCCCGCGTCCTGGCCATGGTCGATGAAATCCTGGCCTTCAACGCCGAGGGAGAGGCCTTTGATGGCATCCACCTCGACGTGGAGCCGCACGTCCTCACCCGCTGGCAGAAGGCCACCGCCGAGGAACGGACGGAGCTGATCACCCAGATGGTGGAACTCCACACCCAGGTGGCGGAGCACATTCACCAAGCGGCTCCTGCGCTGTCATACGGCGTGGATTTGGTTTTTTGGCTGAATCGGACCGACGACGCGGGGCGTCTGCTTTATCCCGTGACCTTTCGCGGCGAGACCCGTGATGCCGCTGATTTCCTCATGGAGGTGACCGACAACATCGGCCTCATGGGCTACCGCGAAACGGCTGAGGGACGCAATGGCATCATCGATCTAGCAGAACCGCTCATCGCGGAGGCCGACGCCGCCCGCTCGCGGATCTGGGTAGGCGTGAAAATGGCCGACCAAGGTCTGCCGCACGAGACCTTCTTTGGGCGAAGCGAAGAGGAAATGATGCAGGAATTGGAAAAAGTGGAGCACCGATTTCGCAGCCATCGCGGCTTTGCCGGGCTCAGCTTTTTTCACTACGGCCCCTTCCGTCAGATGGCAGTCCCCGCACGGTGAGGCTTGGAGGCCACGCGCCGAAGCCCGACTCGTGCGATTCGAATGACGATTGTCGAACACCGATGGTTGATTGCAGAAATTCTCCCGGCTCGCACGCCAACGTAGCTCGACCTCTCCCGAGTCGAGCGTAGGTGGGCGGTGAGCCGGACGGCGTGGGTTTGAAATAAAGGGCACCTTGGAGCAACGACGAAGCCCGACTCTGGAG
>JAGRPD010000147.1 GCA_020439875.1 Verrucomicrobiales bacterium | reverse complement strand
ACGCTGGCATGGGGCATGCTTGACCGAGGCTTGGGTCCAACCCGCGCCGCATGTCCATCCACGTCGCCCTCCGCCACCGCACCACCTATCGCTACGATCGGCCCGTCCATCTCGGGCCTCAAGTGATCCGGCTCAAACCCGCACCGCATTGTCGCACGCGGATTCTCACGCACTCGCTGCGGGTGACACCCCGCACCCATTTTCTCAACTGGCAGCAGGACCCTCAGTCCAACTATCTGGCGCGACTCGTTTTTCCCGAGCCCACGCGGGAGTTCCGAGTCGATGTGGAAGTCATCGCTGAAATGGCGGTGCTCAATCCGTTTGATTTTTTCCTGGAGCCAGGGGCTGAGCATTTCCCGTTTCGCTACCCTGCCGTTTTGACCCACGAGCTGGAGCCGTTTCACCGACGCCTGCCCGTCACGCATCTCTTCGGCGAGTACTTGCGCGGCATCCGCCACGACCTGCTCGGCCGCCACGCCCATCTGACCCATGCGACACCCCTGGTGCAGACGGAGACGGCAGCCGCAGCGGATGGCTTTTTGCCCGGACCCGAGGCTGCTGCGGTGGAGCCCGACACGGATCCGCGTCCGCGCACCATCGATTTCCTCGTGGCCATCAACCAGCAGCTGCAGCAGGACATCGACTATCGCATCCGCATGGAGCCGGGGGTGCAGACGCCGGAGGAGACGCTCGAGAGTGGCTCCGGCTCCTGCCGAGACTCGGCCTGGCTACTGGTGCAGTTGCTGCGCCACCTCGGCTTGGCGGCGCGTTTTGTCAGCGGTTACCTGATTCAGCTGAAGCCAGATTTGAAAAGCCTCGACGGTCCCTCGGGTGCGGAAGAGGACTTTGTGGATCTGCACGCCTGGTGTGAGGTGTATCTGCCAGGGGCGGGGTGGATCGGGCTGGATCCCACCTCGGGCTTGCTCGCAGGGGAAGGCCACATCCCGCTGGCTGCCACGCCAGATCCCTCCAACGCTGCGCCCATTTCCGGCGCGCATTCCAAGGCCGAAGTCCGCTTTGAACATCACATGACGGTGGAGCGCATCCACGAAACGCCGCGCGTCACCAAACCCTACTCCGCCGAGCAATGGGAGAGCATTTTGCGTCTCGGTGATGCCATCGATGCGCGTCTCCGCCAACAAGATGCCCGCCTCACCATGGGCGGTGAACCGACCTTTGTCAGCATCGACGACCCCGATGGAGACGAATGGAACACCGCCGCTCAAGGCCCCACCAAACGACGTCTCTCCGATCAATTGCTGCGGCGGCTCAAGGCGCGTTTTGCTCCAGGCGGATTGCTTTTCCACGGCCAGGGAAAATGGTATCCCGGAGAGCCCCTGCCCCGCTACGCCTTTGCTTGCTACTGGCGAAAGGATGGCGGCACCATCTGGCGAGATGAGCAGTGGTGCGCCCCGTTGGACTCACCGCGAGACCTCACGGAACACGATGCACGCCGCTTTGCCGAGACCCTGGCCACCCGACTGGGCGTGACCTCCCGTCATCTTCAACCTGGCTATGAGGACGCTTTTTATTATCTTTGGAAAGAGCGCACGCTGCCGGTCAATGTGGACCCATTCGAGTCTCAGCTCAGCGATGCGGATGAACGCGCGCGACTGGCCCGAATCTTCAGTCGGGGACTGGATGCCGTGATCGGTTACGCGCTGCCGCTCAAACACAACGGCAGCGGCTGGGAGAGCGGCCCCTGGTTTCTGCGCTCCGAACGGCTCTACCTCATCCCGGGCGACTCACCCATGGGCTACCGCCTGCCCCTGGACTCGCTGCCCTGGGTGTTGGAAAGAGATTTCCCCTGGCTCCACAGCGCGGACCCGTTGCAGCAGTGGCCGCCGCTGGCCGCCGCTCCCGAAACATTGACCTCGACCGACGCCACCCGAACCGAAGCGCTTCGACCCGTTTCCCAAGAAGCCGAATCCACCCCAGCGATCACCCACCAGTCCCCGGGAGAAACCTCCGCATTCGCAACCGCACCGAGCCTCGGAGAATCCGCATCCTGGATCACCCGCACCGCTCTCTGCACCGAGATCCGCGACGGCTGCTTGCACGTCTTTTTGCCGCCCCTCAGAGACACCGAGACTTTTCTCGAACTCGCCGCCGCCATCGAAGACAC
The DNA here is from genome assembly GCA_020439875.1 of Verrucomicrobiales bacterium. Classification (GTDB taxonomy): domain Bacteria; phylum Verrucomicrobiota; class Verrucomicrobiia; order Verrucomicrobiales; family Verrucomicrobiaceae; genus JAGRPD01. The sequence continues at coordinate 249 of JAGRPD010000147.1, read as the reverse complement.
CGCCGCCACGCTGGACCTCCCCGTCCTGCTGGAGGGCAGCCCTCCGCCCTTCGATCCCCGACTGGACGTCATCAAAGTCACCCCCGATCCCGGCGTGATCGAGGTGAACATGCACCCGGCTCATCGTTGGCGGGATCTCGTCCATCAAACCACCACCCTCTACCAAGAAGCCCGCCTCACCCGGCTCGGCACGGAGAAATTCCTCCTCGATGGTCGCCACAGCGGCACCGGCGGCGGCAACCACATCGT
>JAGRPD010000146.1 GCA_020439875.1 Verrucomicrobiales bacterium | reverse complement strand
GAGTCGAGCGGTGGTTGCAACCCTGGACCGGTGAGGGACGTTGTGGGGAGATGCGATGGTTGATGTGTTTGATGGGGTTCCTGACGGCTGCCGTTGGGGCGGAAGAGGCTGTGCCGCCGAAGACGGCGCAAGATCTGTTTGAGGCGGGGGTGGAGGCCTTCATGGAGGGGAAGATGGACGCGAGCTTGCAGGCGTTTGATGCCCTCGTGGAACAGGAGCCTCGGGCGCTGCCTCAATTGTGGCAGCGGGGGTTGGCGCTGTATTACGCGGGGCGCTTTCAGGAGGGGCGGGAGCAGTTTGAGGTGCATCAAACGGTGAATGGTCAGGATGTGGAAAATGCGGCTTGGCACTTCCTCTGTGTGACGAAGCTGGAGGGGGTGGAGACGGCGAGGAAGGGCTTGATCCCAATCGCAGGCGATACCCGAGTGCCGATGAAGGAGATCCACGCGCTCTATGCCGGGCGGGGGTCGGAGGAGGCGGTGCTGGCGGCGGCGGGGGAAAACCGCAATCATCGCTGCTACGCGCATCTTTATTTGGGTCTTTACTACGAGGTGCTGGGGAAGACGGAATTGGCGCGCGAACACATCTTGAAAGCGGCGGTGGAAGACTCCATGGATCACTACATGGGCAAGGTGGCGCAGGTGCATGCGAAGCTGCGCGGCTGGAGTCCCTGATGTCTTCAAGATGATGCGCTGGTTTTTTGCTTTTTTGATGATCCTGCCCCTGGTGAGGGCGGCGCAGCCCAACGTGCTGTGGATTGTGTCCGATGATCTGTCGCCCGAGTTGGGGTGCTACGGTTACGCGCATGTCGCCACTCCAAACATCGATCGCTTGGCGGCGGAGGGGCGACGGTATGATCATGCCTTCAGTTCTGCGCCGGTGTGTTCGGCGTCGCGGTCGGCCTTCATCACGGGCATGTATCAGACGAGCATCGCCAGCTACCATCATCGTACGGAGGATGTGAAGCGGCTGCCGACGGATGTGGTGCCGCTGCCGGAGCGGCTGCGAGCGGCGGGCTACTGGGTGTGCAACGGTCAAGATCCCGGGGGCAAACGGCGGGGCAAGGTGGACTACAATTTTCAGCATGACGCGAAGCAACTCTTTCAGGGTTCCAACTGGGAGAAGCGGAAGCCTGGGCAGCCTTTTTTTGCGCAAATTCAGATCAAGGAGCCGCATCGGCCCTTTGTGGCGCAGCCGGTGGTGGAGGAACGGCACCTGACGGCTCCGCTGCCGCCGATCTACGCGGATCATCCACTGGCGCGGCGAGACTGGCAGGCCTATCTGCTTTCGATCGAGGTGCTGGATCGGAAGGTGGGGGAGGTGCTGGATCAGTTGGAGGCGGAGGGGCTGACGGAGAACACGGTGGTGTTTTTCTTTGGCGACCACGGGAGACCAATGGTGCGAGGGAAACAGTGGCTCTACGAGGGTGGGCTGTGGGTGCCTCTGCTGGTGCGTTGGCCGGGGCACATTGAGGCGGGTTCGGTCGAAGAGGGGTTGGTCTCGCTGATCGATCTGGTGCCGACGGTGTTGGACATGACGGGGGTGCCGAAGACGGGACGGATCCAGGGGCAATCGTTTTGGCCGGAGCCGGTGCGCACCCGAATCTTTGCGGCGCGGGATCGCTGCGGGGATGCGAACGATCGGATCCGCGCGGTGCGAACGGATCGATTCAAATACATCCGCAACTTCATGCCGGAGCAGCCTTACACGATCCGCAGCAGCTACAAAGAAATGGGTTATCCGATGCTGCCTTTGATGCGCCATTTGCACTCTCAGGGAAAACTGAATCCGGTGCAGGCGGCGTTTTTTGCGCCGAAGCGACCGGTGGAGGAGCTCTATGATGTGGCGGCGGATCCGTGGGAGACGCGGAATCTGGCGGCTGATCCTGAGTATGCGGAGCAGCTCCAAGAACTGCGTGAGGAGGTGGAGACATGGATGGAGGAGACGGGGGATGAAGGCGGCACTCCGGAGACGAATCCCACGTTGGAAGAAATTCAGGAAAAAGGGCGAGCGACGACATGGGATCGTCCGTTGCAGCAGCGCGGCCTGCCGAACCCGCCGACGGATGAGGATCTGATCCGGTGGTGGACGGAGGAGTATGCGCGGCATGATCGGGGGGAGTGAGAAGCGGCAAGCTCGGGGCTGATCGAAGCGTAATTTTTGTCTGATGGTGATGATGAGATTTCAACTGACGCTGGCGGGTGTGATGATGGCTGGGGGGGCATTTGCGGATGCCCCGAAGCCGGTGGTGCCGTTTTTCAATCAGCACTGCTTTGAATGTCACGACGATGCAGTGGCAAAGGCGAATCTGGATCTCACGGCGCTGGCGTTTGACCCGGAGGATCCGGAAAACTTCAAGCAGTGGCAACGGATCTTTGAGCGGGTGCAGGATGGAGAGATGCCTCCGGCGGAGGAGCCGCAACCGGCGAAGGACGAGGCGCGAGTCTTCCTCGGGGCGCTGCGCACGCCACTGCTGGAGGTGGATGCGCGGGACGTCGCGGAGCATGGGCGCGTGCATTCACGCCGTCTGACGCGGCGTCAATATGAGTACACGGTGCAGGACCTGCTGGGTATCGACATCCCGCTGATGAATCTGCTGCCGGAAGATCCGATGGCGCATGGCTTTGAGACGGTGGCTTCGGCGCAGCAGCTTTCTCATTTTCAACTGGCGAGTTATCTAGAGGCGGCGGATCAGGCCTTGGACGAGGCATTCACTCGGGCGCTGGAGGGGGATGCGAAGTGGAGCAAATTTGTGACTGCCAAGGACACGCTGTTCAACCGAGGCGGCAACTATCGCGGGCCGGATCTGCGCAATGGTGAGAGCATCAGTTGGCCGATCACGCTGCAATTTTTCGGACGCATGTCGGCGACGACGGTGCCAGCGAGCGGGTGGTATCGGATCACGCTGAAGAGTGTGCGGGCGATCCATCCGGGGAAGGATGGGGCGGTGTGGGGGACGCTGCGCTCGGGGGAGTGTGAGTCAAACGCGCCGATGTTGTATCCGGTGGGGTTGGTGGAGGCGACGGCAAAGCCGCGAGATCTGGTGTTCGAAGCGTGGATTCAGGAGGGGCATCGCTTGGAGCTAAAGCCGAATCACGGAGCTTATCGAAAAGCTCCGACGGGTGCCAAGGGGGGCAATGTGTCATTCAAGGGACGAGATCTGGAAGCGGAAGGCTTCTCTGGTATCGCCCACCGTGGTATCCAGATGGAGCGCATCTATCCGGTGGCGGATCGCGCGGCGGTGGCTCAGAATTTGTTTGGCGTGGGAACGCTCAAAGAAGCGAAAGCGCAGCCGAAAGTGGCGCTACGGAAGATGGTGAAGCGATTCGCGGAGCGGGCGTTTCGGCGTCCGGTGAGCGAGGAGCAGGCGGCACCGTATGTGGAGCTGGGGCTGCAATCTCTCGCGGCGGGGGATGCGCTGTCGAAGGCGCTGCGGGCGAGCTACCGAGCGATTTTGTGTTCGCCGCGATTTTTGAGTTTGGTCGAGGCACCGGGGCCGCTGGATGACTACGCGGTGGCGAGTCGGCTGAGCTACGCGCTGTGGCTGACTTTGCCGGATGAAGAGCTGCTGGGACTGGCGCGGGAAGGACGTCTGCGGGACCCTGAGACGCTGGGTGGACAGGTGGAGAGGATGCTGAAGGATGGCCGGGCGGAGCGGTTCATCGCGAGCTACACGGACCAGTGGTTGAAGCTGAGTCAGATCGATTTTACGACCCCGGATCCACGTCAGTTCCGCACCTTTGACGCCGTGTTGCAGGAGTCGATGGTGTGGGAGACGCGGCGTTATTTTCAGGAGTTGCTGGAGCAGAATCTGAGTGTGACGACGGTGGTGGATTCGGAGTTTGTCTTTCTCAATGGACGGTTGGCGGAGCACTACAACATCTCAGCGAAGTTGAAGCCGGGGGCGGGTCTGCAAAAAGTGGCGCTGCCGCCGGATGACATGCGGGGTGGATTGATGACGCAGGGTGCGGTGCTGAAGGTGACGGCGGATGGGACGCATACCTCTCCGGTGGTGCGTGGGGTTTTCATCAATGAACGCATCCTGGGGCAGAAGATCCACCCGCCGCCGCCGGGCATTCCTGCGATCGAACCCGACACGCGCGGTGCGGTCTCGATCCGCGATCAGCTGGACAAACATCGCAACAACGAAAGCTGCGCGGCCTGCCATCGGACGATCGATCCGCCGGGCTTTGCTCTGGAGAGCTTTGATCCCGTGGGCCTGCAACGCAGTCGCTATGGCACAACGGGGAAGGGAGCCAAGGTGGATCCCTCGGGGGTGACGCCGGACGGGGTGAAGTTTGTGGGACTGAGGGATTGGCAACGCATCTATGTGAAACGCGGCGAGGAACTGGCGCGAGGATTTGTGGGCCACTTTTTGACCTATGCGACGGGGGCGACACCGCGTTTTTCCGATGAACCGGTGATCGCGAAGATGACGGAGGATTGCAAAAAAGAGGCCTGGGGTGTGCGTTCCCTGATTAAAGCCTGTCTGACGAGTTCGGTCTTTTTGAAGAAGTAGCGCGGTTTCGCAGCGCTGAGTTTTTGAGCCCTTTGTCCCCCCATGAAGATTCCCAGTTATACTTCCCAAATGCATCTCTCACGCCGGACGCTGCTGCGCGGTGCGGGCATTTCCCTGAGCCTGCCCATGCTGGAGGCTATGACGCCGGCTTTTGCTGCTACGCCTGACACCAAGGTGGCACGGCGCTTTGTCGGCATGAGCCTGGCCCTCGGCATCCATGGCCCCAATCTGGTGCCGCAGGGAAAGGGGCGGGACTACAAGCCGTCGCTCTACCTGAAGTCGCTGCAGGACATGCGGGAGGATTTCACGGTGGTGTCGGGTTCATCGCATCCCGGTGTGACGGGCGGACACTCGGCGGAGGGTAGCATTTTTTCCGCCTGCCCCAATAGTCGGGGAGCGACGAGTCGCAACACGATCTCGCTGGACCAGCTGATGGCCAAACACCTGGGGCATGAGACGCGATTTCCCTCGCTGGTGCTCAACACGAACTCGCAGACGAGCCCGTCCTACACGGAGAATGGGTCGATGATTCCGGCGGAAAACAATGCGGTGCGTCTTTACACCAAGCTCTTCGTCGATGACAACGCGGAGGAGCAGACGCGGCAGGCGGAACTGATCCGGCGCGGCATGAGTGTGATGGATGTGGTGGGCGGAGAGGCGAAGGCGCTGATGAAGGAGGTCGGCGCGGCGGATCGCGACAAGTTGGACGCGTGGTTCACCAGTGTGAGGGATTTGGAAAAGCGGCTGGTGGCCAATGAAGCGTGGGTCCACCAGCCGAAGCCGAAAGTGGCGCTGGCTCGTCCCAGCAAAATCCCGCGAGACAACGAAGTCGCCGTGGACAAGATCTTTTTGGACATCGTACGGATGGCGTTGGCGACGGATTCGACGCGATTTGTCACGCTCCATGTCACGGGCAACTCGGTGCAGGGGATCGAGGGCGTGGAGGAAAGTTACCACGGACTCAGCCATCACGGGATGGATGAGGGAAAACTGCACCAGCTGGCCATCGTGGAGCAGGGCATCATCAATCAGTGGGCGGACTTTGTGCGCGGACTGAAGGCGGATCAGCTGCTGGATGAGACGATGTGCCTGCTGACCTCCAACCTGGGCAACGCGTCGGCGCACGACAACAAAAACATGCCCGTGCTATTCGCTGGGGGTGGCTTCAAACACGGCCAGCATCTGGCCTTCGACCCCAAGAACAATTATCCGCTGCCCAATCTCTACCTCAGCGCCCTGCATCGCCTGGGCATGGAGGAGGAGCGTTTTGCCACGGGCGAGGCGGAGATGGAGGGTCTCAGCTGCTAGTCCGACTTTGCGAATTTTGCAGCCAGGCCAGACAGTCTTCGCTGGTCTCAAAGAACAGCAGAGCCTCGCCAAAGGCCAGCAGCCGCTCCTCGTCCAACTGCTGCAGCAAGGGTTCCGCCTCGGCGACGATTTGCGGAAACTTGCGCCGAAGCTGCCTCAGGGTGAGGGCTTGCTCTCCATCCTGGCGACCTTCACGCCAGCCTTCTTGGCGGCCTTCTTGGCGGAACTGTTGGGCGAGGGTCATGGCTTGGGTGCGGGTTTGGGCGTCGTCCAATGAGTGGATCTTATGAACAAAGGCCGTTTTGTCAATGTCGGCGGCCAGGATGTAGCGCAGCAGCAGCTCAAAGGTTTCGCGGGGGATTTGGACCAAAAGCGATTCATCCCACACGGCGGGATCCAGCAGGCGAGCGAGGCGCTCGGCCTTCATGGTGCGCAGGATGAGGATGCCAGCAGGTGTGCCGCGAATGTCTTCAAACGGGATTTGGGCGAGCTGAATGAGGCGGAAGAGGAAATCGGGAAGGTGAGGTTGGAGGCTCTCGGCGAGGTGAGGTGGGAGATCGAAGAGGGCGGAGAAACGGGGCTGGAGATTCCAGACCTCGGCGTTTTGAGCCAGGACGATGGGGAGGATGACGGGCAGCGAGGTGGGGGAGGAAGCGGTGCGTGAGTCTTGAATCCAGCTCTCCCAGATGCGGACCATGTAACGCAGGAGGCGGAGGGCGAGGAAGGGCTCTTGGCGGGTCTGGTGTTCGAAGAGGAGGTAGAGGCGGGCGTCGTGGCCCGCGAGGGGGGCGGCGAAAAGGAGATCGCTCTCGGAGGTGCGGAACTGAGAGTCGATGAAGGATCCTGGCTGGAGGGAGAGACGTGGCCAGTCGATGAGGGAGACGAGGGCGGAGGGCAGTTGAGACTGGAGGAAGGCAGCGGTAGTGACGGGGTCGCTGAAGCCGGCCTTGAAGAGCTTGTCGTGCGCGTGATGGATGTCGGAATCGTCCT
>JAGRPD010000145.1 GCA_020439875.1 Verrucomicrobiales bacterium | reverse complement strand
CACGTCAATGCCGGCGTGCCGAAGACGCTGGTCAAATACCTGATCTCCTGGTGCGCGGAAGAGCGCTACGCTGAGGCGGCGGGCAACGTGCTGCGAGACATCGTCGATACGCCGATCTCCCCCGAGCTGCTGCCGCTGGCGGCGGATGCGAGCATCGAGCAAAAGACGGAAGATGTGGTGGGTCCGTATGAGCTGCACGATTTCTTTTTGTTCCATCTGGTGCGTCATGGGGCGTCACCTTCCAAGATCCGCTTTCTCGCTGGGCTGGCCTTTGCGGGGCATCCGCTGGAGGCGGAGATTGATCGCTGGTTGCCGGTCTTTTTGAGCCGATTCGTGCGCAGTCAGTTCAAGCGATCCGTCATGCCGGACGGACCCAAGGTCGGCACGGTGGCGCTGTCGCCACGGGGAGACTGGCGCATGCCGAGCGATTGGGAAGGGGACTGGGCCACGCTGGAAGCACTTGCATCAGGCGGGGGATCGGGCGAATAGCCCGCCTGCTCTCATGCCTGTCCCCCTGCTCGACGTCAATGCCCAGAACCTGCCCCTCCAATCGGAGCTGGAGCAGGTGTTTCGCGAAGTCCTTCAACACGGTCGTTTCATCATGGGGCCGGAAGTGGCGGCCTTTGAAGAGGAAGTGGCGCAGATGCTGGAGGTGGAGCACGCGGTGGCGGTCTCATCCGGCACTGACGCTCTGCTGATGGCGTTGATGGCGCTGGAGATCGGGCCTGGAGATGAGGTGTTGTGCCCGGCGTTCACGTTTTTTGCGACGGCAGGAGCCATCCATCGCCTGGGGGCGACGCCGGTGTTTGTGGATGTCTGTCCGGTGTGCTTCAACCTGGATGTCGAAGATGCTGCTGCCAAGGTGACGACACGGACGCGGGCGATCATGCCGGTGCATCTTTTCGGTCAAAGCGCGCCGATGGATGCGGTGTTGGCGCTCTCCCAAAAGCACGGCTTGGCGGTGGTGGAGGATGCGGCGCAGGCGATCGGGGCGCGCTATCACGGACGGGCCTGTGGTGCGATGGGTGACTTCGGAACCTACAGCTTCTTTCCGAGCAAAAATCTCGGTGGCTTCGGCGATGGCGGCATGGTGGTGACGCGGGATGCGGCCCACGCGGCGCGGCTGCGCAGCCTGCGCAATCACGGCATGGAGCCGAAATACTATCACAGCCATGTGGGGGGAAATTTCCGCATGGACACGCTGCAGGCCGCGCTGCTGCGGACGAAGCTACGGCACTACGCGGCCTACACGGCAGCGCGCCAATCCAACGCGGCCCATTACACCGCAGCGCTCAGCCAACTGCCCGGTGTGGTGGTGGCGGATCCGGCGCACTGCCAGTGCGCGCGGCACGGTGCGTCTGCAGCGGCGGATGCCGCCGTGGTGCTGCCGGTGGCCTGTCCCGGAAATGACCACATCTGGAATCAATACACCCTGCGCCTCGGTGGTGGTCGGCGTGATGCGGTGAAGCAGGCTTTGCTGGAGGCGGGCATTGGTTGCGAGGTTTATTACCCGGTGACTTTGGATCAGCAGGCTTGTTTTGCCTCCCTGCCGGAGGCGTCCCGCCAGGGCTGTGAGGTGTCGCACCAATTGGCCTTGGAGGTTCTCAGCCTACCGATCTACGGCGAGCTGGTTCCAGCTCAGCTGGATGAGGTGGTGGCAGCGGTGACTCGGGCTCTGGCCTGAGGTTTTGGCCTGAAACGGTCGCTCGCGATCCGGCTCAATTGCCGGGCGTCGTCGCCGGTGGGGCGGGAGTCGTGGGGGTGTTGGTCGTAGGGGTGCCGGGCGTGGTGCCGGTGCCAGCCGGCGGGGCCTCCTCGGCTTCGATCGCTAGCACCTGCTGTTGGATTTTCTCCCGCAGATCGGGCGGCGGTGTCTCCGTCGGCTCCAGATCGGAGACGATGGTCAGGGTGTCCCAGGCCTCTTGGGCAAAGGGGTTGCCGCTTTGCAATGCCACCTCGGCCAACACGGGGAGGTGAATGTTGGGCGGGCGATTCAGCGCGTCAGAGTAAATGACCTCCTTCACCTCCATCGGCACATGGACATCGAGCAGCCGCTGTCCGGCTAAGTCAAAACTATGATCCGGCAGCAGGTTCATCGCGTGCTGACTGAGTTCGACTTTTTGATCCAAATTTTTGGCTCCAGAAATGAGGTCCAGCAGCTGGATGGCGGCCTGTTCATCGGTCAGGGTCTCGGAGGTGAGGATGGCGTGGATCTTCTCATCGATTTGCGGATCATTCGGCTCCATCGGCGCGCCAGCGGGTAGCAGGGCGGTGGTGCCATCAGGAGGGGGCGGCAGGGTGGGAACCGAGGAGGGTCGTGAATCCGGCGCGTGGACTTGGGTTGCCGTGGAGCTGGTGTCCGTCGGCGTGGCAAGGGCGGAGTCGGAGGAGGGCGGCGCGCTACGGGGCGTGCGGCGGCCAGCGAGCCACCAGGCGCTGGCTCCCAAAGCGATGATGAAAAGCAGGCCTGCGAGGATGTGGCGGAACTTCATGAGAGGCGGAGTTTTCATAAGGCATACCAGGAATAGGCCGGTATCGCAATGGACATTGGCGCTTGTTTTTCGGGAGGGAGTGGCGTTTGTCTGGTTGCCCGGGTTCGTTCCCATGGGGCCTTACGATGTCTGCTTCTGATTCAATCCCCGATCTGTCGGAGTCCTGGTGGAGATCCCTGAAAAACAGCAGGGCGCGCCAGCGCGTGGCGGCGGCCTTGCAGGGAGGCGCGGTGGATCGCGCCTTGGGGTTGATCAAACGCTGGGAAAAGCAGGGCGGCGGTGCCGAGGCCGAGCGGTGGCGCTATCAGGCGCTGGTGGAGGCGGGGCGTTGGGAAGAGGCCTGGAAATGGGCCAAGCGATGCCGAAAAACGGACGGACCCAGCTGGAGGACCCGAGAAAGCGCGGCTTTGAAGAAGATGGCTGCGGCGGCGTTGGCTGCCGGCCGTGTGGTGCCGCTGGAGGGATTGGAGGGGGTGGAACGGCACGTTCCAGGCGTGACGGAGCTGGATGGCCGAGCCCTGCATTTTTCCGATGGCCCCTCGGTGCACGCGGCGTGGCGGGAGATCTATGGGCAGCGGATCTACGACTTCGCGGCCGATGGCGCGCCACGCATCATTGATGGTGGTGCCAACGTCGGTCTGGCTACGCTGCGCATGAAACGTTTGTTTCCTCAGGCACGCCTGACGTGTGTGGAGGCGGATCCCACCGTGGCGGACTGCTTGCGGAAGAATCTGGAGGCCGCTGGGCATGCTGATGTGGAGGTACTGCAGGCGGCGCTGTGGGAGCATGCTGAGGGCATCTCCTTTGCCCGGGAGGGGAGTGATGCGGGTCATGTGGAGGAAGGCGGGGCGGATTCGGAGCGCGTACCTTCCGTCACCTTGTCCTCGCTTTTGAAAGAGCCGGTGGATTTGCTGAAGCTGGATATCGAAGGGGCGGAACGCGTGGTTTTGAGGGAGGCAGCTCCTCATTTGCACCGCGTCCAGCGTCTGTTTGTGGAGTATCACTCCTACGCAGGCCAGACTCAGGATCTGCCCGAGTTGCTGGTTTTGCTGCGGGATGCCGGTTTTCGGATCTCGCTGCTCATGCCGGATGCGATCTCGCCGCGCCCATTTGAGGAGGTGCGGACCAGCGTGGGCATGGATCTCAGGGTCAATGTTTTTGGCACTCGAAAGTGACGGAAAAGGCTGGGCCGCGTATTTCCCCTGCGGTATGAATCAGGCGTTGATTCATCGCGCTGAAGGGGTTTGGTGGGTGTGTGATTGCCGACGAGAGGAAAGATCACGATGTTCAGATCGCCATCGCTGGCTCGATGGCGGTGCATCTGGTCTTGCTCGCGGTGGTGGTGTATCTCTGGACGGCTGAGATGACGGAGAAGTGGCTGGCTCGTCAGGCGGCGGCTGCGCGCCCGAAGCCTGAGGTGGCGATGATTTTTCCGGATCAAATCATGCCGATCTTGGAACCGGTCCCGCCGCCTCCACCTCCCAAGGAAGAATCGGCTCAATACATCCGCACCTCGCAGAATGCGCGCGCGGAGGAGAAGCCGTTGAAGGCGGATTTCATCTCGGATCGCAACACCGTGGCGGCCAGTCAGATGGCTCCCGATCCCGATGGCAAGGATGGCCTGCCAACGGCGCGCGGCATCGAACAGGAAATGCTGGAGCTGGCGGATCGGGATCAAAAAGATGGAAAACTGGCCGAGGATGGGGCTGTCCCAGTGATGCCGGTGCAGGCCGCGCCAAATCCGATGGCAGCGATGAAGACGCCGCCATCCATCCTCAAACCCCAACCTCCATCTCCGCCTCCTCAACCGCCGCCGTCTCCGCCCCAGATCGCGAAGGCTGGAGCCACCCCGCCGGAGCCGAATCAGCTGGCTCCTCCGTCCAACTCTCCTCAACCTCATCAGCCCGCTCCTCCCCTGCCGACTTCAGTCAAAAAGGTGCAGCTCGCCCAGACGCGGACGCCCTCCCCGATGGAGATGATGATGAAGGAACTGGATGAATCCACGGCGCAAGCGGATCGGCTGCCGTTTGAGGTCAAACGCGCGGAGACGGCGGATCAGCCGCCAGCGAAACCTTCAGATCCTGCCAGCAGCCCGGCCCCAGAATCGCCTCCATCCCCTCCGGAGGAGGAGCCGATGACGCCGGCAGCTGCCGCCGAACCGCCGCCCGCTGCGCCGCCCGTGCCCGTGCCGGATCCCGTCATGAAAACGGCGGGACCTCAGGATGCGGAAGCTTTTTCTCCCTTTTCCCGGACGAGTCAGCGCAAAGGAACGATCTCCAATCTGGGTGAGGATGCCGTCAATGCGGAGGAAACCCCAGCCGGGCGCTACATGCGGCAGGTGACGGGAGCGGTGGAAAAGCGCTGGCATGTGCTGCGGCGCCGCAATGCGGATGCGGTGACGCCCGGCAACATGAAGCTGCGCTTTGCCGTGACGGCGACCGGCCAAGTCGAACCGCCCGCTATTTTGAGTGATCGGAAGGAGGCAGACGCTCGGATGATCGATTTCACCTTGCAGGCCATCCTGGAAGCGGAGATACCTCCCATTCCCGAGGACCTGCTGCCGCTCCTGGAAGGCGGTCTTTTTCAAGTTGAGTATGATGTCATTATTTATTGATTCTCCCTGGCAGGTGCCGCTGTTCGCCGCATCGGGTCCCGAAGGCGGTGGCCTGATGGGCTTTCTGTCCACCGGCGGCTACGTGATGCTGCTGATCGTCCTCTGCTCCATCGCAACGATCGCGGTGACGATCCTGGCGGCTCTGCGCTTGCGCGAGCATCGCGTCTTGCCGCCGGATGTGATCCAGCGTCTTCAGACTCTCCCGGAGGTTGCGGCCAAGGGGGATCTCAAACCCGTGAACGAATATTTGGCACGGGCCAAGGACTACAGTCCGCTGGCTCGGGTGGCGGCGGTGGCTCTGAGTGGGGAGTACCCGAATCGCGAGGAATGCAGCAGCGCAGTGTCAACCAAGGCGCGAGAGGAACTCTATCACTTGGAGCAGGGGCTGCCAGTGCTGGAGGTCATGGTCTCGGTAGCTCCACTGCTGGGTCTGATGGGAACCACCGCTGCCTTGGTGGGGATGTTTTCAGCGTTTGGAGGCGTGCCGGGGGAAGGGCCGGATACGGCCAAAGTGGCTCACGAGATTGGTGTGGCCCTGCGCTGCACCATTGCAGGTTTGCTGGTGGCGGTACCGTCGGTCCTGGCCCACACCTACTTCATGCGGCGGTTGGATCGGGTGGCCGTTCGCATTGAATCGCTCATGCACGATGTCATTCACACGTTTTTTTCTCACTTCGAGGTGAAGCGAGAATCCGAAATCTGATCGCAGTTCGAGTGCTTCTCCCGTCCTCATGAGCCTGCGTCCGCGTCGTCGTCCCGTTCCCACGATTCCCATCGTGTCGTTGATCGATATCTTGGTGATCTTGCTGATCTTTTTCATCGCGACGACGACGTTTCGGGAGGATCGCAGCCACATCAAAATCTCTCTGCCCGAATCCAAAACCCTGGGTGAGACTGCGCCCGAGGCCGATGTGCGGACGGCGATCACCATCACCAAGGAGAAAGAGATCTTGCTGGACGGCAAAGAAATCGAGCCTCAAAACCTCGCCGCCGCACTCACCACCCTGCGGGCTGCGCGACCCGGCGCGAAGCTGGAGCTAGAAGCCGACACCGACGCTGCGCTCGGCGTGCTGGTGGAGGTGTGGGATGCCCTGCGGATGGCGGGTTTTTCGATCAATGAGGTGCCGGCGCGGATCGAGCGCGCCGCTGCAGGAACGGGTGGCTGAAAAAAAACGAGGGGCTTTTCAGCCCCTCGTCGCAAATGGAGTCATCAAAAAAGCGCCGTGTCCCTTACCAGTTTTTGATCCACTTGGCGCTGGTGGTCGGGTTGGACTTGGCGTCAATCGAGCTGAGTCGGGTGTTGGTCTCATCCTGCCCGTAGGACCAGAGGTCGTAGGTCGGGTTGACGGCATTCGGATCTCCGCCTTTGGTGTATTGGAAGGGTTTGCGGAAGCCGTCGATCATGTAATAAGAGCCGTTCTGCTGCATCCAAATCTGCGCGGGGATGTCGGTCATTTTGACGTTGGCATCTTCGTCGTCCTCGATTCGTCCATTGGATCCGACGCCACCACCTGTCGCTAGATCGATGGCGTTGGTGCCGTCTCCAGACATGGCTTGATAGAGCATGGCGGCCCCACCGGCGATGTAGGTCTTGCCATTGAACTCATCCGTGCGGGTGGGGTTGGAGGGAGCCGGATACTCACCGAAGTCCGAGTTGTAGCGCTCGAGCCCGCCTTCCAGGGCGGCCATGGTGGCGTGGGTGCGGTTGCGGGCGGCAGCCGTCTGAGCGTATTGATAGGCTCCCATGGTCAGAGCGGCGAGGAGAGCCATGATGACGACGACGACCATCAGCTCAATGAGCGTGAAGCCGCGAGCGCGAAGAGATGTCGGCTGTATGTACATGGTATTCATTAGTGGATCAGCGAGGGATTCTGTTCGATTTTGGCGAGCCCGGTGGGGGCGGCGGGTTAGGCCGCTCCCTGGCTGAGACCTTGAATGACCTGGATGAGAGGCAGGAACAGGGCCATGACGATGATGCCGACGACGACGGCCAGCATGACGATCATGAGCGGCTCCAGCATGGAGGTGAGGGCGGAGACGGAGTTGTCCACCTCATCTTCATACACGTCAGAGATTTTCAGCAGCATCTCAGGCAGCTGGCCGGTCTCTTCACCCACGTCCACCATGGAGATAACCATCGGTGGGAAGACGCCGCTGCCTTCCAGCGGGGCCACCATGGATTCCCCTTCCTTCACGGCGTCATGCACCTTGTTGATGGCATCGGCGACGACGACGTTGCCAGCGGTTTCCCGGGTGATGTTGAGTGCTTGCAGGATGGGCACACCCGAGGTGACGAGGGTGCCGAGCGTACGGGAGAAGCGGGAGATGGCGGTCTTCCGCTGCACGTCCCCAAAGAGGGGCATCTTCAGCTTGAACCGGTCAATGGCGATGCGGCCGCCTTTGGTGGAGGAGAAGATCTTCCAGAAGATGAAAATCAAAGCACCACCGATGAGGAGGTACCAGATGTTGTCACCAATCCAGCGGGAGAAGCCGATGACGGCTTTGGTCAGGGCTGGCAGCTTGTTTTTGCTACCCAGCATGTCCTCGAAGATCTGCTCAAAACGAGGCACGATGACCAACATGAGGAAGATCATGATGGTGACGGCGATGAACATCACGATGATGGGATACACCATCGCGGCGACGATCTTGTTTTTGAGTTTCTGCGCCTTTTCTTGGTATTCGGCGAGACGGTTGAGGACGATCTCTAGCACACCACCCAGCTCACCGGCTTTCACCATGTTGACGTAGAGCTTGTTGTAGATTTTGGGGAACTGGGACAGGCTCTCCGAGAAGGTGGAGCCGGTCTGGACGTTGTCCGCCAGGGTGTTGATGGTGCGTTTCATCACCGGGTTGGGCTCTTGACGGCCCAGAACGGTGAGACCGCGAAGCAGGGGCAGGCCTGAGTCGATCAGGGTGGCCAGCTGGCGGGTGAAAATCATCAGGGTCTTGCCTTTGACGCGGGCATTAGCGGGTGCTTTCCCTGTGGCCGCTTTGCCTTTGCTCTTGGAGGAGGAGCGGCTGCTGCGCTTCTTGATGGCGGCGGCGTCGGCTTTGCCTTCCTGGGCGACACTGGTGGGATAAAGCTGGCTGGCGCGGAGCTGACTGATCGCCTCAGCATCACTGGCGGCGTCGATGACCCCCGTGGTTTCCTGGCCGTTTTGATCGAGGGCGATGTAGTGAAACTTGGGCATAAAGAGGAAAGAGGAACGCGTGAGGTTTTCGGAGGGGCCAGATTACCGGGATTTGAGAGGCACTGTCCACCACGAATTTGCGGTGCTGGGAAAATCTCTCGCCACCCGGTGGGGTGGCGAGCGGGTGGAATGGGGATCAGGTGTATTTGAGGACTTCTTCCACGGTTGTGGCTCCGTCGAAAATGTTGCGCAGGCCATCCTCACGCAGGGTGACCATGCCCAGCTCGATGGCTTTTTGCTTCAAGACCAGGGTGGGGGCTTTTTCAATGATGAGATCTCTGAGCGGATCGGTGATGTTCATCAGCTCATAAATGCCCTTCCGGCCTTTGTAGCCGCTGTTGCCGCAGGTGGAGCAGCCGCTGCCGGTGAAGAATTGCTTGCCACCCAGATCGGACTCCGAAAGTCCCAGCTGATTGAGGATGGAGAGGGTGGGATCATACGGGGCGCGGCAGCTGCTGCAGATGGTCCGCAGCAGACGTTGGGCGAGCACGCCTTCCAGCGTGGCGGAGACCATGAAAGGCTCCACGCCCATGTCCACCAGTCGAGTCACCGCGCCGGCGGAGTCATTGGTGTGCAGGGTGCTGAGCACCAAGTGACCGGTGAGTGAGGCCTGAATGGCGATCTGCGCCGTCTCGACGTCCCGCATCTCTCCCACCATGATGCGATCAGGATCCTGACGGAGGAAGGCGCGCAGGGCGGAGGCAAAGGTGAGGCCGACGGCTTCATTGATCGGCACCTGCATGACGCCGTCCAGCTCGTACTCGACCGGGTCTTCGGCGGTGATGAGTTTGGCGTCGATGGTGTTGATCTTCCGCAGGGCGGCGTAGAGCGTGGTGGTCTTGCCGGCTCCCGTGGGGCCGGTGACGATGAAAATGCCGTTGGGTTTGTGGATGGTCTCGTTGATGTAATCAAACAGGTGCGTGGGCATGCCCAGACTCTCCAATTCGAGATTCACTGACGAGCGATCCAGCACCCGCAGCACCACGGACTCCCCGTGCTGGGTGGGCAGGCTATTGACCCGCATGTCCACCGGACGTCCATTGACCACCGTCATGATGCGGCCGTCCTGAGGGACTCGCCGTTCCGCGATGTTCATGTTCGCCATCACCTTGATGCGGGAGATGACGGAATTGGCCAGATGCAGGGGCGGCGGTGCCATCTCGTAAAGCGCGCCGTCCACCCGGTAGCGGATTTTGAACTCGGTCTCGAAGGGCTCAAAGTGAATGTCGGAAGCGCGTTCTTTGATGGCCTGGGTGAGCACGAGATCGACGAATTTGACGATCGGAGCCGAGTTGGCTTCGACCTCGACGTCTTCAGTTTGCGCCAGTTGACCGAAGATCTCCTCCACGCTGGGCAGGCCGCTGCCGTAGTGTTTGTCGATGAGTTCCTGGATCTGCGCGCGGCGCGCCACCACGGGCACGATGTTGCGATCCAGGCTGAAGCGCAGATCCTCCACCAGCTGAGGGTTGAGCGGGTCGGTGAAGGCGACGTGCAGGCCGTCCGCGTCCATGGTGACGGGGAAGGCTCCATAGAGACGGGCCACGCCTTTGGGGATGAGCTGCACCACCGAGGGGGCGGGCTCATATCCCGTCAGGTCATAATGCTGCGCACCGAGTTCATCGGCGATGGTGGCCCAGAGTTCGTCTTCGTTGTTGAAAATGCCGTAGTCGAGCAGGGCCTGAGCGATTTCCTTGCCGTTGTTGAGCGAGTCCTGGACGATGTCGTAGGCTTGGCCGCTGTCGATGACACCGCGATTTTCCAGAAGATCGGCTACGTTTTGGGGAGTCATGGGAAATGAAGGGGGAAAGAGTGGAAGAGGTCGTGAAGAAAGACGGAAGGGCGGATCAATCCGAGTCAGACATGGTGGCTTCAATGACTTCGTCGGCCGTCGTTAGACCGGCGAGGACCTTCCGCACCCCATCCTCCCGCAGCGTGCGCATGCCCAGCTCCCGCGCCCGCCGCCGCAGCTGCGGTGTGGTGAGCTGTTCGTTGATCATGTTCCGCACTTCGTCGTCGATCTTGAAAATCTCCGCGATGGTCATTCGTCCGCGATATCCCAGCTGGCGGCATTTGGCGCAGCCGTTGGGATCCATGATGGTGGCGGCGGCCAATTGCGAGGCCTCCAGCCCGAGGGAGCGCAGCTCTCGCTCACCCAGCACGCCGGGCGTTTTGCAGTCCGCACAGAGGCGGCGCACCAAGCGCTGAGCCAAGATGCCGCGCACGGCGGAGGCGATGAGGAAGGGCTTCACTCCGATGTCGGTGAGACGGGCCACGGCTCCCGGTGCGTCGTTGGTGTGCAGGGTGGAAAACACCAAGTGTCCGGTTAGTGAGGCGTTGATGGCGATGGAGGCGGTCTCCAGATCTCGAATCTCACCGATCATGATGATGTTAGGTGCCTGACGAAGAATGGCGCGCAGGGCGGCGGCAAAGGTCATGCCGATGTCCTCCTTCACCATCACCTGATTGATGCCCGCCAGCTCGTACTCCACCGGGTCTTCCACGGTGATGATTTTGCGGTCGGGCCGGTTGATGAAGTTCAAGCAGGCATACAGCGTGGTGGTCTTACCCGAGCCCGTCGGACCCGTGACTAGCGCGATGCCATCGGGCTGAGAAATCAAATCCTCGAAGGTGTGTTGGTCATCGGAGAAGAAACCCAGATCCGCCAGACCGAGCCGGAGGCTGCTCTTGTCCAGCACCCGCATGACGACGGACTCGCCGTTGTTGGTGGGGATGATGGAGACCCGCAGATCCAGCTGTTTGTCGCTGAAGGTCATCTGAATCCGGCCGTCTTGGGGGACCCGCTTTTCATCCACGCTCATGCTGCCGGTCATGATCTTCACCCGGGAGATGATGGCGGCCAGCAGCCGCTTCGGGTGGTGCTCCACGTCATGCAGCACGCCGTCGATGCGGAAGCGGATCCGCACATCTTTTTCCAAGGGTTCAACGTGAATGTCGGAAGCGCGGTTTTTGAAGGCCTCCATCAGCATGTTGTTCACCAGCTTGATGACCGGTGCATCGTCCCCTTTGCCTCCATCGCCTTTCACCGAGCCCGATCCCAAGATGGCTTCGTTGCCATAAATGTTGGCCATCAGGGTTTTGATCAGCGCGGGGGTGGAGCAGAAAAACTCGATGTCCGGCTGCAACACGTGGGGCAGGGCATCGAGGGTCTCAAAGTCATAGGGATCCGAGACCACGACCTGCAGCGTGCCACCATCGGAGCCGAGCGGGGCCACCTTGTAGCGCTTGGCCGTCTCCAGCGGCACCAGATCTTTCAGCCCGGGATGCGGGGTGAAGCCATGCAGATCGACGTACTCCATGCCCGAGTTCACCGCCACGGTCTGGGCGATCTGTTCGTCGTTGATCGCGCGATTGGCCAGCAGGGCCTGCAGCAGAGATTCCGTCGGCTTTTTGCTGGCCTCAGCCTGGGCAATGTCGCGCTCGGAGAGCAGGCCCGCTTCTTGGAGGAGTTCCAGCAGGTACGGCTCGTTTTGGTATTCGTCTTGTTTGGCTTGCATGAAGGGAGGGGATCGGGAAAGGGACGATTTTTTGGCGAAAGCAATCAAACCCTAGCGTGAACGCGCGCGCGCTGTCAACGCTCGGAGCGGGAAAGACTGCAATCCGCGTTCTGGGCCAGATGCGGTGTGGCGGTCTCAGTCGGCTCAAACCGAGCCCTGGGGTGGCGCATCAGGCGGCAGAAAATCGCGCAGCTCGTAGAGCTTCGGATCCCGGCGGGGGCCGGGCCTGCGACCACGCACCTTCTTGATGACACTGGCAAAAAGCGCATCCGCCGGGTCATCGCCGTCTTCACCGCCACCTCCAAACTCCTCCTCCAGCTTCTCGGGATCCTCGCCCGCCTCCAGTCGGCGCACCATTTCCCGCAACTCCGCTGGAGCTTTGTCACCCATCAGATCCGTCATCTTCCGCATCACATGGCCGAGCTGGCGGGGATCCGGGTTGTCATCATCCATGCCCGTCATGTCCTTTTCCAAATCCATCATCATCGCCTCCATCTTCGCGTCATCGATGCCGGCAAAGGGATCGTCATCCGATTCCTCTTTGGCGCGGCCAATGATGGCAAAGCGCGAAACCCGCTTCTCCATGTGGAAGCTGGGATCTTGCGGGCAAAGGGGCACGATGTCCCGATGCGCCGGATTCCGGGTCAGGAACTGGTAGAGCGTGTGGTTTTCCGGGCAGTAGTACTCGAAAATGGGCATGGATCTTGGATAGCGGATTTGCCGCTCCGTGCAAGCCATGGAACGCGGACAGAACAGGCGGCATGAATTTTCCTGAAAATGCACTTGCGCGCGTCAAGCTTCGGGCGAAAATACCGAGCTGTTAAACGCCATGCGGGTGTAGCTCAGTGGTAGAGCACTTCCTTGCCAAGGAAGATGTCGCGCGTTCGAATCGCGTCACCCGCTCCATAAGCCCTTCAGAGGCTTATGGAGCTAGGCGAACAAGGGTTTTCAGGGCATAGAGAGCGGCATGGCACAATACAGTGATCCAAAACCCTCTCCAAAAAGCTACCTTCCGGTGCCCGGCCATACGCATCTCGAAAGACGAGGCGCGGTTTACTATTTCCGCGTTGTCGTGCCTCCTGCTCTCCGCCCCTTCGTGGACATGGAGAAGCCCATCACGGAGATTCGGAAGTCTCTTCGCACGAAGGATTTCGAGAAAGCGAAGCGCCTTTGCCAAATTGAAGCCGTGGCCTTTGCCGGGAAGATGGCAGAAGCACGCCGCAAGCTGGATTCAAAAGCTAATGCCGTGCCCCCTTCTGATGAAGAACTCTACTACCTCGCCACAGACTGGTTTGTCAGACTTGAACGCGAAGAAGAGAAGCGCCGCACGGCAGTTCTGACGGATGCCGATGAAGCGCAGACAGAGCAGGAGATTGATTCACTCATTGATGAAGCTGCGCTTTACACGGCACGGGAAGAGCACCTTTCGCAGTCCGCTTTGAATGGCCTTGCCGACGCGTTCCTCAAAAGTCGGCCAGAGCTTGCCATCGAAGCCGGAAGCCCGGCTTACAGACAGCTAGGCGCGTTGCTCAAGCGAGCGAAGGCAGAGAGCTTGAACCGCAGCATCACCCGGCTTGGCGTGCGTCGCACTGGCAGGCCAGATGAAGCCTTTGAATCCTTCAACGCTCATTCACAACCGCCAGCACCACCGAAGAACCGCACGACGTTGAAGCAACTGACAGATGAGTTCATGGACTACCAAGCCAAGAACCGTTCAGAGAACACGCCCGTCACCTATGCCATCACGATTCGTGCGCTTCTGGAAGTGTTGGGAGAGAGGAAGCTGATTGCTGAAATCACTAATGCGGACATCCAACGAGTAGCGGAGACTTTCAGGCGTGTTCCGGCGTTTGTGTCGCAACGCTACGCGGGCTTGCCGTTGTTGAAGGCCATTGAGCTTGCCGATGCAGAAGACAACACCGAGCGGCTTTCGTCGCAGACTGTCTCGAAATACTTCAACAACCTGTGCGCGGTCTTCAACTACGCGAAGGACGTTGGCAAAATCGCGGAGAGTCCAGCCAAGGCGAAGCGCCTATTTGAGCAGTTTAGAGCAAAGCGGCGGAAGAAGACCACACGGCAGCTATTCACCAAAGATGAACTGGCTTCCATGTTCAGAGCACCGCTTTACACGGGATGTGTGGACGATGAGCTTGGATACGCCAAGCCCGGCTCTGCTCTGCCTCGCCGTGGCCGCTTCTGGGTGCCCTTGATTGCCCTCTTTCATGGCTGCCGACTAGGGGAGATTTGCCAACTCTACACCGAAGACGTGAAGGAGTCCGAAGGCATCCCCTACCTTGCGATTCGCACGCAGCTTGATGAAGAAGATGAAACAGACAAGCGCCTGAAAACAGAGGCCAGCATTAGAGACGTGCCGCTTCATCCTGAGTTGTTGCGTCTGGGCTTCATGGAGTTCGTTGCCGAGCGAAGAAAGGACAAGGGGAAACCGCGCCTGTTTCCTGAACTCAAAATCGCCAAAAGCACGAAACGCTACTCCACCAAGTTTAGCCGCTGGTTCTGCCGCTTCATTGAGCACGCTAGCGGGCACAAGCCAAAGGCCACTTTTCACTCTCTGCGGCATCATTTCCGCACAGAACTTTCAAGAGCGGGCGTTGGCATTGAGCTTGTGGACGAAATCGGAGGATGGGCGGATGAAGATCGCGGCATGAACCGCAACTACCTTCACCTTGCGCTCAAGCGCACGGCGGAGGCCATCGCCAAGGTTTCATACGAGGGGCTGGACCTGTCACACTTGAAGCCCTTCGTTCCACCGCAGCACCGCGCCTGAATCAAGAGCACCCGTCGCCGGCGACGGATACGTTTTGAAAACCTTTTCAAAGGTCAACGTGAGCATTGCATTTTTTGCGTCGTTGCCCTAGCCTCTAAGTGTTCGTGGAGACACGAGCCGGGGCGTTAGAACCCTGTGACTAGCGGCGGGCGTGTGCCGCAAACACGCCGCTTCCCACCATGCAAATGGCCGGGAGGCGGCGGTTATGTCCAAGCCTCCGGCTAAAGGCCGTCGCGGCTGTCTAGTCACAGCTTCTAAACTCTCCGGCCACCTTTGGCGATAGTGCCAAAGGTGGGAGAACAGAAGCCTTTTAGACAGCCCCATACATGACCCCCAACAATGCCTCCCGCTGGTATTACGCGAAGCAAGAGCAGGCCGTCGGCCCTCTTTCCCTCGCCGAAATCGCATCCCTCTTTAATGCCGGGCAACTCGCCTCTGAAACTCTGATTGCACAGGAGGGTTCCGAAGACTGGCAGCCGCTTTACAATGTCATTGTAAGCGTGCCGAGCGCTCCCCCGCCGTTGCCTTCGCCAAAGGTTCCGCAGAGTGTGCAAGATGCGAAACCCATGAACCAGCGTGCTACGCTCTTCGTTCTAATCGCTTTGGTTTGCGTGCTGCTGATGATATTGCCGGGATTGCTTGGGGTAGGTTCTGGCAGGCGTGCCGATTCATCAAGCTCTCGCGCGGACGAAAAGAAGGTCGCTCCATCTGCTTTGAAGGTAGAAGCAAAGACAGCGCCTTCTTCCCAAAAGGCCACGCCTGTTGCCGAGTCGAGCGAACCGATAGAATACAAGCTCGCGTGCATTGATGCAGGCCGTGACGTTTCCAAGTCATCGCCTGAGCTTGCCGAATACAAGAGAATCCTGGGGGCGTTGGCTTCACGGTTTGAAGTCACAGAGGATCGTGTGGGCAATATGGCTCATGCCGTCGCGAAGAACCTTCAAGAGAAGCAGCACATTCATGCAACGCGGCTGGAGATGATGCAGGCAGTTGAAAAGGCCTCGGCGGGCAATAACGCGACAATCGCAGGCAAGGGCGAGGATGCGTTGGCCTCCATGTTCGCAACCATTGCAACCCTGATGCTGGACGGCAAAAGCAAGCAAAGCGAGGGGGCAGAATCCAGAGCACCGAAGCAAGGTGATGGAGTCATATTGAAGAACTCCACGCTCTACGCAGACAAACAGACGCTCCAGTTTTTAGATACTGAATGGGACAAAGGAGACAGTTTTGGCGAAGCCGCTTCCAAGCGCATGGAAGGCGAGGGTAAGACGTGGACGGAAGGGGCAGATTTGCAGGTGAAGGTTTTGGAGAAGGGAGGGCCGATGGGTTCCGTGTTCGTGGAAGCCGTGAGCGGCGGCAAGGTCTCGCGCTTTTGGGCGCTGGACGTTGACTTGCAGCCCTTGAACTCAACCGCTGCAAAGTGGGCTTCTGATGTGTCCAAGCAGGTGAAGCAATCCCGTTTTGCTCATGTGCTGGATGGCGAGAAGGGGCACAAAGTCGGCGCGGTAGTCGTCGGGCATCTCATGGAACTTGTGGCCGGGCTTTACGAAGGCACGATTCCTGAACAAGATGCCAAAGCCTGTTTGGTGAAGCAGGAAGCTATCGGCGGGCGCTACCCATCCGACTTCCAGCAGGTCATGGAGAAGCACTTGCTTTATGAAGGCGTGCTTTCCGTGCGAGACCATTTCCAGTTCGCACTGCTGCGAGAGCCGCTCTTTGAAGAAGGCCACGGTGATCTTTTGAAACTGTATGAAGACATCCGGCGCAGCCGCTTTCACAGCGCGAACCCGCTTTACAAAGGAGCACTTGTTTATGTTGGCATGGAACAGTTTGCCACCCAAGGCGGTTTCGTGCGCCAGATTCCCGTCTTCCGAGTCGTGAACGTCCAACTCTAGCAAGGGGGGCTGGAAAGCGTTCTCCGATAGTTAAACTATCAAAAATCCATCCTCTGCGGGCTGCATTGATTTGAGACCACTTCCGGTTCATACTGCCTGCCATCATTATGATTCAGCCCGCACAACTTTTGACAGCTCTCTTTGAACTTCACCGCCATCAAGTCATCTTCAGCCCGCGCAACGAGCAGCAACGACGCCCGTTTTCTGACGCTTTCGTTTTCGCGGTAGCAAACAGGCTTTCGCCAGTCTTCAACGATGAATGGCACGGCGCTGAAGCTGACCCATACGAAGACTGTTACAAGGTCTCTTCAGACTTCATTAACAAGCTGTTGGGTGATCTTGATAAAACCTGGCTTGAACAAAAGCCCATTCCGACGTTCTACGAAATTGAGCGCTCGTTGGGACGTGAACACAGAATGGCAATCATCGACACACTGCGTTACTCTTTTCTGAATGGTCAATTCGATGCGCCATTCTGGTCGGCGATTCTTCAAGATTGCCCCAGCGAGGCCAAAAGCATAACGAAACCATTTTCAGACTCGGACATCTACATGCCTTGATGTTTACGTCAGAAAAGCATGGTCTTGAAATGTTCAGTCAAGACTGATTCCCTTGCATTCCCGTGGGAGAATGTAAGCCGTTTCGTTGTAATCCAGTCAATGAAATGAGTGCTCGCCGTCCACCTCAAATCGTCCACCGTGCCCGCATCGAAAACGACGATGACCGTCACTGCGGATTGTCAGCCCGTGCCTATCAAGCGCGTGTGGACTTGTGCCGAGTTTGGGAACTGATGCAGCAAAACCGCAGCCAAGCGGACATCGCCCGCATCATGAACAAAGACCCCGCTTGGGTGTGCCGAAGCGTGCGGCGGATTCGGGAAGACTTCTCCGCTGTCTTCCAACGCGAGAACGAAGCCGCTGTTGTGGATGGGCAGTTGGCCCGGCTTGAATCTCTCTATGCCACAGCCTTGCAGACCATTGAAAGCAGCGATGGCATGGCAAAAGTTGCAGCCATCCGCACGGCTACCAGCATCTTACGCGAGAAGCAAAACTTCATGCAGTTCGTGGGACTCATGCGCAAGCAGCAAGAGAACCCGCCCTTCATGCAGCTAGCACGAGGCTTTTAGGCGTGGAGGAAAGCCGTTTCAGAACCTTACACTTCTGACGCCATTGTGCGGGGCGCTCGCCTTACCTTGGGGGCATCCATGAGCACCTTCACCCGTTGCACCGTGGAGACGCCTTTACCTGCGATCTTGGCAGCATTGCGGATAGAATGCCCGGCACGAAGCAGCTTCGCAATGTCAGCGTGCTTTTGCAGGAAAACGTCTGATTCAACACGACTGCCCACCGGACGCCCCAGCTTGCGCCCTTTGCGGCGTGCTTCATCCAAACCGGACTTGATGCGCTCCACGATGGTTTCCCGTTCACTACGGGCCATTTCAGCGAGAAGGGCAAACATGATGGCGGCGGCAGGATTGCGCTTGCCGTTGTGAAGCAGAGTCTCGATTCCCTGTTGATGCCAATAGAGAGACACGCCTGCTTCTTCCAAGCTCTCAACGAACTTGTGAGCAATGCTGCTCTTGCGGGCGAGACGGGAGACTTCGTGAACTAGCACCTTCTTCACCTTACCTTCACGAGCGAGTTCAAGGGCGCGTTGCATTCCGTGGCGCTCTTCTTCATCGGCAGTGCCAGAAATGGACTCTTCGCAGACTTCCACCACTTCCCAGCCCTTTTGCAAAGCGAGCGCCTGCAATTCCGAAAGTTGGCGGTCGGTCTCTTGCTTGGCGGTAGAGACACGAACGAGGATACAAACGGGAACGGGCTTGGCGGCGGTCATGGTGCAATCATGCTGTGTTGTATTCAATTAATCAAATGATTTTTGGAACACGAATAATTGATGCGTAAACGATGCTGGAAGGCTGCAAAAACGTCAAAATCCGCAGGAGTGATTTTTTGAATACGAATCCCGGCCATGTGATTCATGAGGCCCTGAGTGTGGAAGCTAGGCGAGCAAGCACCCGTTTTGAAATCGTTTGCAAACACTGCCGAGCTGGGGCGAGAGGAATAGAAAGAGATAAGAGTCAGGAAACAAAGCATGAGCCACACTGCCAGATATTCCCCTTCAATTAGAGTAAACTCTTCTGATGCCCTTCATGATCGGTTCCAAATGTCTCTTGGGACATGGACATTTACCGATGTTGTGGACGATGAGCTTGATGTGAACGGCGGTTACGTCATGGCGCAATTGACGCACCATCTATCCGCCCCACGAGTCGAACTGCGCAATGATCCGGCTTCCCACCTTCACGGCGTCATTTTCAGACGGGCCAGCCGTGTCGTGAGAGGATCGCAGCGCCTTATCTTCCGAGAGAGCGCCGAACAACTACGCCCCGGACTGCCTGCCTTTCCGCCGATTTTGGCAACGGGACACCTGAACATTCAGTCAGACCACTTTCAGCGCAGGATTCAAATCAACTGCAATGCCGACTTCAGCACCAACGCAACGCGCTACATGCGGCAGCAACGGCAGAGACACAGACCAGCCCCCAGACATCTCCAGCCTTTTGCAGACGTTTTCCGTCTGGACTTCCCCGTTGAAGTAAACGGTGAATGGAGCTTGGACGGGGAAGACAATTGGCTTCCCACGAGTGCCAACGGAAGAGTCATGTGGACTCAGGAAAAGGCCCTTGGGGCGGTCACAGAGCTTGCTGACAAGCTCAAGCAGCGGATTACCTCCGAACTGCGCAGCGCCGCCCGCAACGCACAGATTGCAGACCCCACGGCGCTTCCAAGTTCAGGTTTAAGCGTGAATGCTGTCGGACAACTGCGACAACTGGAAACCTTTTTCGAGTTCTTCCATGAAGAGCCGGTTCGCTTCGTGGAGTCCGTGGAAAGCGTTGCACGCTCCTACGCGAACCGTGTCTATGTGCGGCGTTACGATGTGGAAACCGCAGACCAGAGCTTGAGCATTCGCTTGGAACTTCGGGCCGGAATCCAGCTTCGTGTCTATGCGAAAACGAACCGTCGTGTGCGCTTTGAAGTTCAGCACAATCTAGCGGAAACAAATGTTCCGCTTCGTGGTCTCCAGCCGTTCACTTCCAGAGCGGAGCAGCGGCACGTCCTTACAGTGCTGAGAGACCATGCCACGGAGGAAGTGAATCAGTTCTTGGAGTTCCTGAACGAGCAGCCAATCCACCCGGCGCAGCAACACTCCCCGCTGATGCTGGTCATTCGCATTTGCGAGGCCACAGACGATTCAGCATTGGCCCGCGCCCTTCTTGAGCAGCTTTGCGTCAATCGGCGCGTAGTCTTGTCCGAAACAAGCCCCCTTAGCCATGTGATTCGCCGTCTGGCAGACCACCACCTGCGAGAGCCTGTTTTGGTGAACCGTCGCCGCACTCCCGTTTACCGCCTCACCCGTCCTTGGCGTCATGCAATCAGCGTTCTGGCGAGGGAAGGATATCTTGCGAGACTGGCAGAACTTCCAGTGCGGCGTGCTCGCATACATCGCGAAAATCCAGAAAGCTCTTCATGAGAGGCTTACGGTTTGGGAATCGCGTGCGTCTGAATGTCGCCTCCAATGAATGGTGCGGCATAGCGGGAGTGTGAAAATAGAATCCCGATGTGCTCCATGTCGTTTTTCAAGTATTGACGCTCTTCTTCAACTGTTGTTGGAGGCTGGAATTGCCAGTTTGGATTACCCCAAACTTGCGACCGATACCCTGCCATCATTTCCAGCATGGCGAAGTAGGCTTGGCGTCCTGCCGGAAAGCCATTGCAGTAAACGTAGCCTTTGTGATGCGCGAAGCGTTCGTCTTCGCTCTTTTGCCCATGTTGGGACCAAAAATCCTCTGACACTTCAAGCCGA
>JAGRPD010000144.1 GCA_020439875.1 Verrucomicrobiales bacterium | reverse complement strand
AGGATTGAGACGAGGATTGGGACGAGGATTGGGATACCGATGTGAGTGGGGCGTCGTGGTTCTCGGAGAGCTGGGCGGAGGTACGACCAATCCTCGCTACGGCACGGTTGCGTGGGGGGGGATTTTCGCCAGAGTGAATGTTTCCATGGCCGACGCACCGCTCAATCGACTCGACAACGCTTTTTCCCGCCTGCGGGAAAAGGGCCAACGCGCCTTTGTGGCCTATGTCTGCGCGGGAGATCCCGATTTGGAGCGCAGTGTGGATATCGTTTTGGCCCTGGAGCGAGCGGGGGTGGATGTGGTGGAGTTGGG
The DNA here is from genome assembly GCA_020439875.1 of Verrucomicrobiales bacterium. Lineage (GTDB taxonomy): Bacteria > Verrucomicrobiota > Verrucomicrobiia > Verrucomicrobiales > Verrucomicrobiaceae > JAGRPD01. The sequence goes on along the minus strand of JAGRPD010000144.1, from coordinate 18,769 downwards.
CGTACCCTTCTCGGATCCGCTGGCGGATGGTGTGGTCAATCAAATGGCGGCGGATCGGGCACTGAGAGCTGGGGCGAGCACGGCGGGTGTGTTGGAGATGATCCGCCGTCTGCGTCAGCAGTCGCAGATCCCGCTGGTGCTCTTCACGTATTTGAATCCCGTGTACACCTACGGGTACCAGCGTTTTCATCAAGACGCCGCTGCAGCGGGTGCGGATGGGGTGCTGGTGCTGGATCTGCCGCCGGATGAGGCGGATGAAAATGCAGAGCTGCGACCCGCCCCCGAATTGAAGCACATTCAACTGGTGGCTCCGACGTCTTCTGCGGAGCGGATTGAAACCATCGCGAAGCGGGCCGAGGGCTTCGTCTATTACGTCTCCCGCTTGGGGGTGACGGGAGCCCAGGCCAGCGTGGCGGAGGGGATTGCGGAACAGGTGGCGCGGATCCGTGAGGCGACAACGGTCCCAGTATGTGTGGGTTTTGGGGTATCCAATCCCGAGCAGGCAGCTGAGGTGGCGACCAAAGCGGATGGCGTGGTGGTGGGAAGTGCTATCGTCCGGCTCATTGAGCGCAATGGGGATGCAACGGATTTGGCCGACCAGGTGGAGGCCTTTGTGAAACCCCTTGTTCAGGCGGTGAAGGCAGTGTAGCAGCTCTTTTTCATGACTTTGCACTTCACCAAAATGAATGGCGCTGGCAATGACTTCGTCATGCTGGACAATCGAGACGGCCGCATCGTTCTGAGCCGGGAGCAGATCGCGCGGCTGTGCGATCGCCATCGCGGCATCGGTGCCGACGGTCTGCTGGCCGTGGAGCCGGCTCAGGCGGGAGGAGATTTTCGCATGCGCTACTACAATGCGGACGGTGGAGAGGCGGAGATGTGCGGCAATGGTGCACGCTGCTTCGGTGCCTACGTGCGCCGCCTGCTCGGAGGTGAGGTGGAGCGCATCCAGTTCGAGACACAGGCGGGAATGATTGCGGCGGAGTTCATCGGGGACCGCGTTCGCATCAACATGAGTGAGCCAGTGGATTTCCGCGAGGCTCGGACGCTGCATGTGGGGGCAGATGAACTCAGCGTCACCAGCATGAACACCGGCGTGCCGCACGCGGTGGTCTTCGTGGAGGACGCCGATGCGGTGGATGTGCGGGCCTGGGGTTCGGGCCTGCGGTATCACGAGGATTTCGCGCCGAAAGGAACCAACGCTAACTTCGCCGAAGTGTTGAATTGCCAATCCATCCGCATCCGCACCTACGAGCGTGGGGTGGAGGATGAGACGCTGGCTTGCGGCACGGGCATGGTGGCCAGCGCCTTGATTCACCACGAGCGCACGGGCGCTCCCAGCCCCATCTCGGTGAAGGTGCAGGGAGGCGATGTTTGCGAGGTGGGTTTTGAAGAAATCGAACCTCATCATTATCGTGCGGTGACCCTGCTGGGACCGGCGGATTTCGCCTTTGAAGGCACCGTGGAGATTTGAGGCGGGCACCCCTTTGGAAATTGAAAATTTGTTATGTTTGCTGGAACTCACACCGCATTGGTCACCCCCTTCAAAGAAGGTCGTCTCGATGAAGCCGCCTTCCGTCAATTGATCGACGCCCAGTTTGCGGGCGGAGTCTCGGGCGTGGTGCCCTGTGGCACGACGGGGGAATCTCCCACGCTGGACTACGATGAACATGAGCGGGTGATTCAACTGGCTGTCGAGCACACCGCAGGTCGCGGCATCGTGATGGCTGGGACCGGATCCAACTCGACCCGCGAGGCCGTCGAACTCACCCAGGAAGCCGAGGGCAACGGAGCCCATGCCGCACTGCTGGTGGCTCCGTATTACAACAAGCCCTCGCAGGAGGGACTGTTTGAGCATTTCAAAGCCATCGCTCAAAACACCTCTCTGCCGATCATGCTCTACAGCATCCCGGGCCGTTGTGGGATCGCCATCGAGGTCGATACCGTGGTGCGCCTGGCGGAGGCCTGCCCCAACATCCGAGCGATGAAAGAGGCGGGCGGCACTCCCGAGCGCGTCAGTCAGATGCGCGCGGTGTTGCCGGAGAGTTTCGAGATTTTATCTGGGGATGACTCCCTGACGCTGCCCTTCATGGCGGTGGGTGCCGTGGGCGTGGTGAGTGTGGCGTCCAATTTGATCCCCGCAGCGGTGGCGGAGATGGTGAAACTGGCTCTCGATGGCCAATTCGTCGCGGCTCGGGAGATTCATGCGCGGTATTATCCGTTGTTCTCGGCCTTTCTGAAATTGGCGACGAATCCAGTGCCGATCAAAACCGCTTTGGGACTGACGGGGGCGATCGATCCCGAGCTGCGGTTGCCTCTTTGCGCCATGCCGGAACAGGCGCGGGCGGAACTGGCCGCGACTTTGCGGGATCTCGGATTGCTGGACGGTTGAAGCTGCCACGCGGATTTTCTCCGAGCGTGCAGAGTGTGGCGCGGCGGCTGCGTTATGAGGAGATTCATGCGCCGATTCTTTTCTCTCTGCTGGCTTTGTCTCTCAATCATTTCGGTAGCTTCGGCGGCGGAAATGGCAGACCGCCTGATTCGTGAGACGGAGCCACTCTCAGGGCAAGCGGAGAGCGCCGGGTTTCGTGTGCCTGAGGGGTTCTCGGTGCAGCTCTTTGCTAGTGAGCCGATGATCCACAAGCCGATCAACATGGCCTTTGATGCGCGCGGAAGATTGTGGGTCAGTTCGACGGTCGAGTATCCCTATGCGGCGGCGCGCGAACGTTGGTCGGATGCGTTGGGCACTCGCGTGGAGGGCAGCCGGGATGCGATCAAGATCTTGGAAGACACCGATGGGGATGGTCAGGCGGATAAGGTCACGGATTTTGCCGATGGGTTGAACATCCCGACGGGCGTGCTGCCGTGGCACAAGCCGGAGCATCACGATGGATGCATCGCTTGGAGCATTCCCAACATTTGGTACTTTGCCGACACCGACGGCGATGGCATCGCTGATCTGCGCGAGGTGTTGTTTGGCCCGCTGGGCTATGAAAAAGACACGCACGGCATGTGCAGCAGCTTCCGTCTCGGCCTCGACGGCTGGGTTTATGCCACGCATGGCTTCAACAACACCAGCCATTTCGAAGCGAAAGACGGCAGCACGCTGGAGCTTCAGAGTGGCAATGTGTTTCGCTTTCGCCCCGATGGTTCGCGGGTGGAGGCGTGGTCGTCTGGCCAGGTGAATCCCTTTGGGTTGTGCTGGGACCGGCGACGCAACCTTTACAGCGCCGATTGTCACAGCAATCCCATCACCCAGCTGCTGCGCGGGGCGTGCTACCCGAGTTTTGGCAAACCGCATGATGGCCTTGGCTTCGCTCCGGTGATGTGCGCGCACAGCCATGGTAGCACGGGGCTTTGCGGCATCGTGTACATCGACGGTGGCGTGTGGGGTGAGGAGTGGGAAAACCACATGCTGCTGGGAAACTGTGTCACCTCGAAGGTGAATCACGATCGCATCACCTTCACCGGCACCACGCCGACGGCGAATGAATTGCCCGATTTCCTCACCAGCGAGGATCCCTGGTTTCGTCCCGTCGATTTGCAGCTCGGTCCCGACAACGCGCTCTACATCGCGGATTTTTACAACCGCATCATCGGTCATTACGAAGTGCCGCTGGATCATCCCGGACGGGATCGGGAAAGGGGGCGCATCTGGCGGGTGGTGAAGGCGGATGCCTCCACGGTGCAGCGATCCCTTTCTCCACCTCAACCCGCAACACCTGCTGATCTGGCGAGCGACGATCCCTGGCGGGTGCGCGCGGCGGCGGCGTGGTACAGCGAGCATCCAGATCGCTCCGTCCTGCCTGCCGTCGGGCGGGCATTGCAGGCGGCTGCGCCGGAGGATGCGCAATTGACGCACCAGCTTCGTCTCGCCCTCCGAGACGGACTTCGTCTGCCGGGAGCCTTCGCGGAATCGAACATCGAGACATTTCCTGAAATCCAAACCTTGGCTCTCGCGGTGCATAACGCCGAGGCGGCCACGTTTTTGCTGCTTCACGGAGATCTCCAAGTAGTTGATGTCTTGAAGCACGTGGCTCGGTGGGGAGACGCGCAGACGTTGGCGAAATTGATTGCCAAAGTGCGGGGAACGGGAGCAATGGCAGCGCTTGCCGCCATCGCCCAAGGTTTGGAGGAGCGCGGAGAGGCACCGCCTCCGCCCTTGCTGGCCTGGGCTGGAGATTTGGCGCAAACCATGCTGCGGGAGGAGGCAGCGCCTGCAGGTGGATGGGAGGTTGCTGGCGGGAAGAAAAATTCTTTTGCCGTGCAGGAGCGTCGTTGTGCGAATGGATTGACCGTCCCCGTGGTGAGCAGTCTGAATCATGCGATCCGGGATGCGGAGAGGCAGACAGGAGTGCTGCGCAGCCCGTGGTTCGCGGCACCGGCCCGAGTGAGCTTCTGGATTTGTGGACATCAGGGCCATCCCAAAGAGCCAGCGAATCACCAAAACTTCGTACGCCTCATTGATGAGGCCGGTCAGCAGCAACGGCAGGCTTTCCCGCCGCGCAACGATGTTTGTCAGAAGGTAGAGTGGGATCTGGCGGAGCTGAAGGGTGCGCGGGTGCGGATCGAGATCGTGGATGGCGACGATGGCGCGTCGTATGCGTGGTTGGGGGTGACGCGGTTTGAGCCTGAGGCCTCCTGGGTGGCAGATTTTGCCAAGGCGATGGAGCGGCATGATGCCTTGCGCGTGGTGGCGGAAGTGACGCGAAACACGGCACCCGTGGAGCTACGCGAGCGTTTGGCTGCCTACCTACCAGCGGCTTCCGCACCGCCTCCCGTGGCCGTGGATGCGAACCAACGTCGTGCCATGGACGCTCTCATTCAGGCGCGGCTTGAGGCCTTTGCGGCGCGGGAGCCGAACGCTGAAAAGGGCCGGGATGTGTTTGCGACAAATTGCGCGGTCTGCCATCAGATCCAGGGTGAGGGAGCGCTCATCGGGCCGCAGCTCGATGGCATCAAGGCGCGCGGAGTGGCCCGGTTGTGTGAAGACATTCTGGATCCCAGTCGCAACGTCGATGCTCATTTTCACCTCCACCTGGTGCGGCGACAGGATGGCCGCACGACGGCGGGATTTCTGCGGGGCGAGCCAGGGCAGGTGATGGAGCTGGTCGATACCCAGGGGGAGACGCATCGCGTGCCCAAGCGTGAGGTGGTGGAAGATCAAGTCACCGCCGTCAGCATCATGCCAGCGGGTTTTGGGCAGATCCTTTCCGAGCAGCAATTCACCGACTTGCTCGGTTGGCTGATGACGCAGTGAGCCGGGCTATCGCAGGTGCACTTGGAAAAAATCGCGGAAGACGGCTTCGTAGGTTGGCCGTTTGAATTTTGGCACCCAGCTCAAGCGGAAGTCCGCTGGCTGAATCCACTTCCAGCGGCCAAACTCTTTTTCGTGCGCATCCAAGTGGATGTCGCTGTCTTTGCCGAGGAAACGGCAGCGAAAGTAGGTCTGCTCCTGGCCGCCATAGATGCCGTATTTCAGGCGGCCTTTGGGGAAGGCGTAGCGATAGCCATCGCGGCGTTCGAGGATCTCGACCTTGTCGCGAGAGACGCCGATTTCTTCTTCCAACTCGCGATAGAGTGCGGTCTCGAAGTCTTCCCCACTGTCCACGCCTCCCTGAGGAAACTGCCAGGCGTTTTTGACGTTGAGACGTTCAGCGATGAGGATCTCTCCGCTCTCTCGCGTGAGGATGGCAGCGACGTTGGGTCGGTAGAGAATGGGGATGGAGGGCGGCGCGGGATCGGGCATGAACGCAGGCAGCATGCACGGAATTGAAGCGTTGTCATCCGGTTCCCGGGTGGGGGTCTGACCGACTTGATTTTTTTCGGTCGTGTCCTGACGAGAATGGTACGCGGTGCTGGGTTCGAACCAGCGACCCCTGCCGTGTGAAGGCAGTGCTCTNNGCTCTACCACTGAGCTAACCGCGCGTGTCAGAAAGGGGCAAGATGGTTAAGCGGTGAGGGGCGGCTTGACAAGTGGTCTTTTTCTCCCAGCACAGGATTTTTTTCGTTATTGACGTTTGTTTGCCATTTGTTCTTGGCAGGCAGCGGGATCGGGCTTTGATGGGTGCTCTATGGAACGCATTGCTCTCTCTGAAAATGGACCGGAAGTGTCTCGTCTGGTGTATGGCTCGTGGCGCATTTTGGACGATCCGTCCTCTGCAAATGTCGATGACCTGTTAAGGCGGCTGCATGCCTGCGTGGATCTCGGTATCACCACGATCGATACGGCGGAAATTTACGGCGGCTACAAGGTGGAGGAGTTTTTGGGCGAGACCTTGCGCAAGGATCCCGGTTTGCGAGATCGGCTGGAGATCGTGACGAAGTGCGGCATTTACGTGCCGTGTGAGTTTCATCCGGAACGCCATGTGGCCTTTTACGATGTCACGGCGGAGCGCATCGTGAAGAGTGCGGAGAAGTCGCTCAAACTCCTGGGGGTCGAGACGCTCGACGTGCTTTTGGTGCATCGTCCGGACTGGCTCACCTCCATCGATGATACGGCGGAGGGTCTGAACCGCTTGTTGAAAGACGGCAAGATCCGCGCGGCGGGTGTGTCGAACTATTCGGTGGATCAATTTGAGGCGCTGAACTCGCGGATGGATCAGCCGCTGGTGACCAATCAGGTGGAGTTCAGCCTGATGCACATGGACCCGATCTTTGATGGTGTCACCGATCAATGCCAACGACTCAAGGTGCGCCCCATGGCCTGGTCTCCGCTGGGTGGTGGCCGGCTTTTCTCGCACTCGGATGAGGCGGCGATCCGTCTGCATGCGAAGGCGGCGAAGCTGGGTGTGAAATACGACATGGCCAGCATCGATCAGTTGGCCTACGCCTGGATTTTGGCGCATCCGTCCCGGCCGATTCCGGTGATCGGTACCAACAAGATGGATCGTCTCACCGCGACGGCGAAGGCGGCCAGCATCCAGCTGGAACGCGAAGACTGGTACGCACTCTGGGAGGCGGCCAAGGGGCATTCCATTCCCTGACAAGCCTGCGAAAAAAGAACGCCGTGGGCACGGAGCCCACGGCGCGAGGAGGGTGATGCAAAATCGCCAACCCTGAGGCAGCCTCAGGCTGCGCCGATGAATCGATCTTCAGCGGCAGTGGCCCCGAGCTGAGTGCGCGTGGCGGCGTGATTTTCGGAGAGGTGGGTGAGGATGTGAAAGACCTCTTCGGGGTCGATGCCCAAAGGTCCGGCCACTTCGTCGGCAGTGGCTCCCGCTCCGCTGGTGGGCAGTGCGGCACGAACGGCGGCCAAGTTTTTCAGAAACTCCCCAGCTGCTTTTTTGCCCGCCTCCACACCGGGTTGGTGATAGGCATTGATGTTCACGAGCGTGGCGTAGAATCCGACGGCACGCTCAAACAAACCGATGAGGAGACCGAGGTTGAAAGCATCCACCTGACCGATGCTCAAGGTGATGGACTGGCGCTGCTTTTCGTAAAGGGCACGGCGGGTGCCACGCAAAAAGCCCTGCAAAAAATCGGCGCTGGTGAAGCCGGGTTCGACCTCTGGACTGCGGGTGTCGCGGGCGTGGCGGACTTCGATGAAGGTGGCGAAGAAGTTGTTCACCCCATCGCGCAGTTGCTGCACGTAAGCGTGCTGATCGGTGGAGCCCTTGTTGCCATAAACGGCGATGCCCTGATTGACGACGTTGCCATCGAGGTCGTGCTCCTTGCCGAGAGACTCCATGACCAGTTGCTGCAGGTATTTGGAGAAAAGCACCAGCCGATCCTTGTAGGGCAGGACCACCATGTCTTTGGCACCTCGGCCACCGCCGATGTGGTGCCAGGAGAGAGCGAGGAGGAGGGCCGCATTGCGAGCAGCGGGTTCGATGCGAGTCTTCTCATCCATGGCTGCCGCACCAGCGAGGAATTGACGCACATCCACGCCCTGGAGCGCCGCCGCCAGCGTGCCCACCGCACTCATCACGGAGGTGCGGCCTCCCACCCAGTCCCACATGGGGAACCGTGCCAACCAACCGGCAGCTCTGGCATGTTGGTCGAGCTTTGAGCCCTCGCCGGTGATGGCTACGGCGTGGCGAGGGAAGTCCAATCCAGCTGCTGCAAAAGCCGTTTCTGCTTCGACCATGCCATTGCGTGTCTCCGGTGTGCCACCGGATTTGGAAATGACCAACACCAACGTGGTCGCGAGACGGTCACCGATTTTCGCCAGAGTACGGTCGATGCCATCCGGATCGGTATTGTCGAAAAAATGGATAGCCAGAGGCGGGTGAGCGGGAGTCAGAGCCTCCGCGACGAGCTGCGGTCCGAGAGCTGAGCCGCCGATGCCGATGACCAGCACATCGGTGAAGGTGCTCCCGTTCGGCGCGTGGGTGCGCCCGCCGAGGACATGGTCCGCGAATTCCAGCGTCTCGTCGAGCGTCTCCCGGATGGTATCGCGCAGGGCTGGATCGGGAGCCAGCTCGGGATTGCGCAGCCAGTAGTGGCCGACCATGCGGTCCTCATCGGGATTGGCGATGGCACCGCCCTCGAGTGCGGCCATGGCCTGCTGGGCCTTGGCGATGGCGGGTGCCATGGCGGAGAGAAAATCGTCGGGAAGGTCCACGCGACTGATGTCGATGGAAAACCCTAATTCGGGGTAACGGACGAGGCGTTCATTGTATCGCTGCCAGAGGGTGGATGCCATAAAGGGTGGGGGTGGGAGGTTTGGGGGAATGATAGCCAGGGAACACGGTCTGACTCTGATCGCAACTGAGAATGGAAGGGGATTGCTCTCAAAACTAAAGGTGAACCATGATGCTGAACTAGTGCTAAAGCGTTGAATGTTAAAGGATTAGCTTATGATATTTTTGACATTTTAAGATTGTATTCACTTTGAGCCTCTGGATAGGCTGCCTCTATGGCACGGATCAACTCTCCCTCAAGGGATCACGGGCGACAGCCGTCGGCTTGGTTTTTTCAGCTCGCACTGGTTACCTTCTTCGCAATCGCATGGCCCGTTCATGCAGACACGGATTTCGACGGTGATGGCCTCTGCGATGTCTGGCAGCAACGCTTTCATGCCCATGGCTTGAATCCGAATGGCGACGAGGATTTGGATGGTTGCTCGAACTTTGTGGAATCCATCGCTGGAACCGATCCTCACGACCCGCAGGATTGTCATGGGGTAAAAGGCGTGGAGGCGACGCCCACTGACGTGGTGTTCGATTTTGAAGCGGAGAAAGGCAAGTCCTATCAAATCATGAGCGCTGCCAACCCGACGGCGAGCACTTGGGATCCCGAGGGAAGCGAATGGAAGGCTCCTGCGGATGGCCCGCAGACCTTGAGTGTGAGCCGACCCAGTGGTCCACTGAGATTTTACAAGCTGGCGGTGAAGGATGTGGATACCGACACGGATGGCGTTTCGGATTGGGCAGAGGGAAAAATGGGGACGGATCCCACGCTCGCCGCGAGTCCCTCCAATGCCTCGGGCGGGGTGGCCTCGGACGGGGAGACGCTGGAGAGTCTGATGTCGATCACCGTCTCGGTGATCGATGCCGCTGCGGCGGAGAAGGAAGGTAGCTCGGCTCGGGTGCGGTTGCAGCGGACGGTGGGGAGCATGCCTTTGACCTTGCCTCTCTCCACCGTGGGGGCTGCGGATCCTGAGAAAAGCTCAGCCTTGCCAGCCGACTACGCTTTGAAAGACGGATCGGGCGGAGCGTTGAGTGGTCAGCTTGCGCTCGGGTCCGGGCAAAATAGCGCGGACGTGGTGGTGGAGCCGGTGCTGGATGCCGAGGTCGAGGTGCCTGAGGAGTTGGGATTGCGTTTTGAGCTGCCCGGATTGGCATCGGGAGATCCCATCGCTACGGGAGTCGTGGAGGTGACCGATGCCGAGGTGGCACCGGCCAACCGCAAGCTTTACGTCGCCTACTTGGGCCGTGAGGCGGGTGTATCCACCACCGCCACTGGCATTGCCACCGCCTTGGTGGAAGGGGACAATGATTTGGCGCTCATCGCTATCACCTTCAGCAATCTCACTTCGGAGCAAAACACTGCCTACATCCGGATCGGCAATGATCTCGAAGTCTTCAACATCCCCCGGGGGCAGGTCAGTGGCGTGGGCTGGCAGATTCGCGCGGCGCAGATCGCAACCACGGATCAGGCGATGCTGAATGCGCTGCGCAATGGAGATCTCTACGTCAGCATCACTTCGGCGGAGTATCCGACGGGAGAAATTCGCGGCTATTTCCAGCGCGCTAATGGCAGTGAAACTCCGCCCACACCTCCTGCGCCACCGACGCTCGGTTCCGCTGAGTTCCCCGATCTGACCGGGTTTGATTTGGATCGCGACATCTATCGGTTCCTCACCCAAAGCACCTTCGGGCCGACGACGGATCTCTATAATGAAGTGAAGACCTTGGTGGATGCGGCGCAGTCGGGTGGTGGTACCTACCTGGACGGATTGGAAGCATGGATCGATCAGCAGATGGACCCCGTTCAAACGCCATCCCCTTCCTGGATGAAACTGACTCAGGGCGCGGATTTGGAAGAGTTCCTCATCCGCAACTGTGCCGCCATCAACGACAACAACGACCCGCAGTTTGAAGGCAATTCCTTCAACGTCAGCAACAACGCCGTCAACAACGTGGACAACAACAACCGTCCCAATCACATCAACGCGCGGCGTGAGTGGTGGACGCTGGTGACGCAAGCCCCCGACCAATTGCGCCAGCGCATGGCTCAGGCACTCACCGAGATCTGCGTCATTTCTGACAACGATGGTACCGTCCGCGACCGGCATTACGGCATGACGAATTATTGGGATAACATGGCCACCAATGCCTTTGGCAAATATCGGGATCTGCTCGAAGACGTGACCTACAGCCCGATGATGGGGGTTTATCTGAGCCATCTCAAAAACCGCAAGGCATCGGGATCGGTTTTCCCGGATGAAAACTATGCGCGCGAGATCATGCAGCTCTTCACAATCGGCCTCGTGCTGCGGCATGACGATGGCAGCCTCGTCCTCGGATCCAATGGCTTGCCTGTGCCGACTTACGATCAAGATGACATCACCGAACTGGCTCGGGTGATGACAGGGCTGAGCTTCAGCACGCGCCACAGCGTCGTCACGGGCGCGCCGCGTTATCCGAACCCCAGCAATCAGCGCATTGGAACTCCCGAGACGAACACGAACTTCTTCGAAGGCAATGGCCTGCGGTATTGGCAGGCACCTTGGTTGAACCCGATGAAGATCTTCACTTCCTATCACGACTACAGCGCCAAGACGTTGTTTTCGGGCAAGGTCGGGCAAAAGACAATCCCTGCCCGCAGCGTGTCGGTGGCCAACGGAAACAACGACCTGCGAGATGCGCACAACGCTCTGGCTGGAAATCCCTACGCCACCGATTATGACGCTGGCGGCGGTCACCCCAACACGCCGGTTTTCATCAGTCGGCTGCTGGTGCAGCGATTCACCTCCGCCAATCCCAGTGCGGGTTACTTGTATCGCGTGACTCAGGCCTACAAACAATCCAACGGTAATCTGGGAGATGTGATCAAAGCCATCTTGCTCGACTACGAAGCACGCTCCCTCACGCTGGCCGATCAAATCGGTGCCGGGAAACCGAAAGAAACGCTGCTGCACTACACGGCTGTGATGCGGGCTTTGAAGGCGAAGAGCGGTGTGCCGCTGAGTAGTCTGCGCACCGACACTCTGACGGGTTATCTGCCCACGACTTGGACGACGGATTCTCCCTCACACTACGTGCCAGATTTGGATCCGTTTCCTCAGTCCGAATATGACAAGTTCCCGGCGGGATCGTATCGCCTGCGCCACAGTGACACCGGCACCAGCCTCGGCATGGCACCGATGCGCGCTCCGAGTGTCTTCAACTGGTTCCTGCCCGATTACGTGGTGCCTGGCCCCATTGCCGCCGCAGGCTTGGTGGCTCCGGAACTTCAGATCATGACCGACTCCCAGGTCATCTACAACGTCAACGCCCTCTGGACACTGACCTGGAGCAGCACGGTCTTGTCGGCCTCACCTCCGACTTATCCGGGATTTGGTGGGGATGATTTCTTCAACCTCAATGCCTATAAAAAGGCGGATCCTACAGACATCAACAATCCCTCCGCTCCAGGAGCCACTCAGTTGCCGATCCCGGCGATTGTGAGCGATCGCGGTTATCGAGTGGCGGGCGGCACCACGGGTACCTACTTGCACAAAGACCGCATCATGCCGGACTTCAATGAGCTGTACGATCTCTACGACAACGCCTACGACACCGCTCGCGGAGGCGGTGCCAGCGTGAACAACAGCCACTACGCCGCCATCGACGCGCTGGTGGATCAGGTGGACCTCTGGTTCTGCTCAGGCTATCTCAAACACAAATGGGGCGGCACACCGACCGTCGATAGTCCGCGCAAGGCCCTCATTGATTTTTGCCGCAGTTTGCGGCGGCAGGATAAATCCACCAGCGCCACGAACTACCGCAACGATCTGGTAAATCGTGTGCGCTACGTGTCCTACCTCATTAGCACCAGCCCGCAGGCACTGGTGATGCACTGATGCTCCTCCCTTCTACCTGCACGTTTCTTCCACTCTGACCTCGACTTTTGCCATGAACTACTTGAAGCGACTCTCCGACATGAAAGCCAACCGCCCGACTCGACGGCGCTTTTTGGCGCAGTCTGGATGCGGTGCCATGGGGGCTCTTAGCATGGTCAATACCCTGGCTCACCTGAAGCTCATGCAGGGAGCGCTGGCCCAAAGCGCGGGCAGCGGATACAAGGCGCTCGTCTGCGTCTTCCTCAATGGCGGAAACGACTCGAACAACCTCTTCATTCCAGCCACCGGCACGGCGAGAGCGGACTACGACACTGCGCGGCCTTTCGATCTCGCTACTTCCCGGGGCATCGGTGTGCCGGTCGATCATCTCAACCGCGTGCAACCGCTCAACGCAGCCTCGCTTTATGAAATGAACGCGGGTTACAATGCGGGCACGGACCCTTTTGGTTTTCACACCCGCGCACCGCATTTCAAGACCTTGTTTGATGCCGAAGACCTCGCCGTGCTTTGCAATGTCGGGACGTTGACGGAGGCTGGAATGACGCGCGCCACCTATGGTACGGCGGATCGGCCTCCGCAGCTTTTCTCCCATGCGGATCAGCAGAAGCAGTGGCAATCCTCCGTGCCAGATCGACCCTTCACCAGCGGTTGGGGAGGGCGTGTGGCGGATTTGCTGGATCCGATTCACAACACGGCGGGGAGTTCCGTCTCGATGAATATCTCCATCGCGGGAGTGAATAGTTTGATGGTGAGTGCCACCGGTCAGGTGTCGCCTTACATCATGAATCAAAACGGGGTGGTGGGTCTCAGCGGATACGGCACGCGTTATGCAAACGCCTTGCTCAATACGGAAGGTGCGGTGTTTGATCCCGCCAATTACACCACCTCGGATCATGGCAAGCGGCTCAAGGCCTTTGAAAAAATCGTGCAAATGACGCACGACAACCTGCTGGAAGGTGGCTACAACGGCGTGGTTTATAACGCTCGCTTCATGGAAGGCTTGGTGGGCGGTGCCTTGGGTGATACTGACAACGGCACGGGTGGCACCACCTTGGATCAGCATTTCATCGATGCCTACGCAGGCGCGGGCCAGCCGGGTGGGCAGGACGCAGCGGGCTCCTTTGCGCTGCAGATGAAAATGGTGGCCCGTCTGATCGCGGGGCGTACCCATCTGGGGAACAATCGGCAGATCTTCTTTGTGCAGCTCACCGGCTGGGATACCCACCTGGCGCAAAACAACAATTCCACACTGTTTTCAGGAACTGCAGCGGGTCACAACGCGCTCATTGGCAATCTCTCCTGTGCAATGAAGGGATTCTCGGACGCGATGAAGGCCCTGGGCGTGTGGGATGATGTGACCTGCTTCACCGCCTCCGACTTCGCGCGCACCTTTAATCCCAACAAACCGGTGACGGACCTCACGGCGGGCACCGATCACGCCTGGGGCGGGCACGCCGTGGTGATGGGTGGCAAGGTGAAAGGCGGGCGAGTGTATGGCAAGTTTCCCAACCTTGTGCTCGGATCAGCGACGGGTTCGCTCGATGCCACGGGGAGTCGCGGTCGCTGGATTCCCACAACCTCCGTGGATCAATATGCGGCGGTTTTGGCGCGGTGGATGGGCGTGGATTCTGAGCTGCACACGGTGTTCCCGAATCTGCATCGGTTTGATGATCCCTTCTCCGTGGCTTCGGCCAACCTCGATTTCATGGATCTAACCTAATGAGGCGGCTGCGTCCGGAAGTCAGGCCCAGACGATGAGCGCGGCAGTTAGTTCGGGGCTTGGAGTGACGCGGTAGTGGTCGGCGGCTTGCATGCGAATGCGGCGGCCGTCCTCCAGGGTAAACTCGATCTGCAAAGGCGTGGCTCCCGGGTGTTGGGTGACGACTTCAAAGATGCGTTCCACGTCGATGGCGCTGTGCCGTTTGACGTTGAGCCTCACCAAAACTCGATCGACCCCTTTGGGTTTCGCTTCTTTTTTGGTGGGGTTTTCAGCGAGTGAGGTCTGCCCGGTTGGATCGAAGATGCCACGCGCTTTTTTCGGTTCGAGAGGCGTGATGCTGTTGACGGTGAGCCGGTTGGATTCGGTGCGTTGATCGTGGGAGCAACGGCAGCGCAGACCGATGACGGCACCGACTTGGAGTTGCTCGCGGTATTGCTCGTATTCCTTGCTCCAGCACATGATTTCTGTCTGACCGGTGAAGTCTTCCAGCACCAGGGTGGCGAAGGGTTTGTTGTCTTTTTTGGAGTAGCGAACCTCGCAGCTGTTGATGATGCCTGCGACCGCGATGGAGCGGGGTTTCTCGCGAGTGTCCACCGCGTCGAGTCGCCCCAGGGGCGTGATTTTGGAAGACTGGAAATGCCCTTGATAGCTATCGAGAGGGTGACCGCTGACGTAGAATCCGAGCAGTTCCTTTTCAAAAACAAGTTTTTCATCCAGGCTCCAATCCGCGACTTCCGCGCCTTTGGTGTTGGCTGGAGTGGGCGGTGCGAGGTCGAAGTCATCAAACAGTCCGCCCTGGCCAACGCGGCGGTCTTTTTGCAGGATGGCGGCAGAGGCCAGCACTTGATCCAATCGCTCAAACAGGCTGCGGCGGGGTTCTTTGGTGAAATCAAACGCTCCGGCTTTGACCAAGGCCTCGATCACCTTGCGGTTGACCGACCGAGTATCCAGGCGTGAGGCGAAGTCTTCGAGACTCTTGAACGGTCCGTTTTTGCGGCGTTCCTCAATCGCTGCCTCCATGGCACCTTCGCCGACGTTTTTGATGGCGGAGAGGCCGTAACGGATCGCGTTGGGTGCGGCGGGATCGGCCAGAGCGCGAGCGGTGATGGGATCGGGCTCTCCATCGGTGGGTGCCTTCACTTTGGTGCGCTCGGGGGAGAATTTGAGCAGGGACTGATTGATGTCGGGCGGCAGGGTCTGGATTCCCATGCGCCGACATTCGGCGACGAAGTTGGCAATTTTGTCGGTGTTGTTGACTTCGTAGCTGAGCACGCCCGCCATGAATTCGACGGGGAAGTTGGCCTTCAAAAAAGCGGTGTGGTAGGTGACGATGCCGTAAGCGGCGGAGTGGGATTTGTTGAAACCGTATTGCGCGAATTTTTCCAACAAATCGAAAATCTCGTGCGCTTGTTTGGGGGGGATGCCGTTGGTTGCTTCGCAGCCCTCCACGAAGGTGACCCGTTGCTTGGCCATCTCTTCGGGTTTCTTTTTCCCCATGGCGCGGCGCAGCAGGTCGGCCTGACCCAGGCTGTAGCCAGCCAGCAAGTTGGCGGCCTGCTGCACCTGCTCTTGGTAAACCAAAATGCCGTAGGTCTCAGCGGAGATTTTTTCCAGCAAAGGGTGCGCGTAGATCACCTCTTCGCGGCCCCATTTGCGCTCAATGTAGTTGGGGATGAATTGCATCGGGCCCGGGCGATAGAGGGCCAAGATTGCGATGACTTCTTCAATCTTGTCCGGGCTAAGCTGTTTGCAGGTGTTGACCATGCCGCCAGATTCCATTTGGAAAACGGCCACCGTCTCGCCGCGCTGAATGAGCTGGAAAGTCGGTAAATCATCCAGCGGTGCCTCGGCGACGGAGAAGCCTGGCTGGCGCTTGTGGATCCACGTTTCAGCCTCCCGAATGACCGAGAGCGTCTTCAGGCCGAGGAAGTCCATCTTCAACATGCCGAGGTCGGTCAAAGGCCCCATGGCAAACTGAGAGAGAATCTCGCCTTCATTGCCGCGTGTGAGCGCGATGAAGGCATCCAGTGGACGATCTCCGATCACGATGCCTGCGGCGTGAATGCCAGTGCCGCGCGTCAGCCCCTCCAGGAAGGTGGCGTGCCGCCAGAGGTCGGCGGCGTTGTCGTCGTTCTCTACCCGCTGCTTCAGCTCGGGGTTCATGGCCACGGCTTTCTCAAGGGTGATGTTGAGTTCTGCCGGAATCATTTTGGCCAGAGCATCGGCATCGCCGTAGCTCCAGGCCATGGCTCGGCCCACATCGCGAATCACGCTCTTTGCCCCCATGGTGCCAAAGGTGATGATGTGACTCACGGCGCGCTCGCCATACTTGTGCCGCACGTAGTCGATGACCTCGGGACGGCGCGTTTGACAGAAGTCGATATCGACGTCCGGTGGACTGACGCGTTCGGGGTTGAGGAAGCGCTCGAAAATGAGGCCAAAGCGGATGGGATCGATGTCGGTGATGCCCATGACGTAGGCCACCAAGGAACCTGCGGCGGATCCCCGTCCGGGCCCCACGGGGATGCCGTGATCCTTGGCCCACTTGATGAAGTCCCACACAATCAGGAAGTAACTGGTGAAGTTCATCCGATTGATGATGCTCAGCTCATAGTCGAGCCGCTCATGCAACTCGGTGCTGTTGAGCGCGGTATCCCGCCCATAGCGGGCCTCGAGACCTTCCAAACAGACGCGGCGAATGTACTCGTCGCGTGGCGTGCCGTCTTCAGGTTCGAACTGCGGATACCGCTCAATGCTGGAAGAATCGAGGTGAATCGAAACGTCACATTTTTCAGCGATCTCCAACGTGGCGTCACAGGCGTGAGGGATTTCGGCGAAGAGGGCACGCATTTCCTCTGCCGTTTTGAAATAGACCTCCGGGGAGTAGATGAGACGATTTTGATCATACAGCGTGGCATTGGTGCCGATGCAGATCATGACGCCGTGGCTCTCGTGATGCGCGCGATGCAAAAAGTGTACGTCATTGGCGGCGACGAGCTGGAGCCCGAATTGCTTCGACCACTCGATCATCTGCCGGGTGGAGCGCTTTTGCTGCTCCATGCCGTGATCGTGCACCTCCAGGTAGAAGCGCTCCGGGCCAAACACGTCCTTGAACCAGCCAAGGCTTTTTTCGGCCTCGTCCTTGCGGTCGGTGAGGAGGAACTCGTTGATCTCGCCATTGATGCAGCCGCTGAGGCAGATCAGACCGGCGCTGTGCTCTTGGAGGGCAGCCTTGTCGATGCGTGGGCGGTAGTAAAATCCGTCCAGATGGGCTTTGGTGATGAGTTTGGACAGGTTTTCGTAGCCCTCGTTGGTCGCGGCCAGCAGGGTGAGATGGGAGGCGCGTTTGCGGCCGGGGACTTCCGCGCGTTCATCCATCCCTCCTGGGGCCAGATAGGCTTCGCAACCGATGATGGGTTTGACGCCATTCTTATGCGCCTGCTGGTAAAACTCGATGGCCCCATAGACGTTGCCGTGATCGGTCATGGCCACGGCAGGCATGCCGAGTTCCTTGGTGCGCTTCATCAGGTCCTTGATCCGCACCGCCCCATCCAAGAGGGAGTACTCGGTGTGCAGGTGGAGATGGACGAAGGAATCGGACATGAGGCAGCCTAGCGCTGGGTCTGAGGCGCGCAAGCAGCGCGGTGGCGCAGCGCGTGGGTTGGGGCGAAGGGGCGGGAAAAGGATGGTGTTGGCGACGGAAGAGTCTGCGTTAATTGCTTATAATTGAGGCAATGGCGTAGATGAGGTTGAGGGACGTGAAGCTGCAAAACTCGTGGATTTTCGCGCGTTGCGTCGCTAGTCTGCGATTCCCCCCAAACTTGATTTTTCCTATGTTCCGCCCTGCGCTTTTCCTCTCACCGACGCACCTTGCTCGAACCTTGGTCCTCACGACAGCCATGGCGGTGATGATTGGATCTTCATCACGAGCCGACGTGCTGACCTGGGACGCCGATGCGGGGACGGCGGGCAATCAGGATGGTGCGGGGACGTGGATGGTGGCGCAGCCGAATTGGTTCAATGGCACGACCTCCACGGCCAATCAAAATTGGGTGGATGGCAGTGATGCGATTTTTGGCGTGGGCTCGGGTGCGGCGGGGGCGGTGACCTTGGGCGGGCCGATCACGGTGGGCGCGCTGACGTTTGATCCGACTGGCAGCGGGGCCTACACGCTGAGCGGGGATGTGCTGACTTTGACGGGTGGCGTCACCATGAATGCGGCGGCGACGATCCAATCGGTGCTGGCAGGAAGCGCGGGATTGAACCTGAGCGGTTCGCAAATGCTGACGCTCTCCGGCGGCAGTGCCAACACCTACACGGGCACGACGACGATCGACGGCGGTGCGACCCTGATGCTGAGCCGGACGGCGGGTGTGACGGCGGTGACGGGGGACATTTCCATCACCAATGGTGGTCGCTTGCGGATGTCGGCGGCCGATCAGATCGATGATGGCGCAACGGTGACGATGTCGGGCGCGACCAGTGTTTTCAACGGCAGCGCGCCGAACAGCGGTCCGAGCAACCAGGCCGAGACGTTT
>JAGRPD010000683.1 GCA_020439875.1 Verrucomicrobiales bacterium | reverse complement strand
ATTGGGACGATGATTCGACTCAGCTCCGTCGTCGCGAATGGCATTCGCGACCGCTCAGCTCCCGGGTGCCCAGCAGCAGCTCGATGAGCAACTCCTTTTCCCCTCAGTCACAAATCTTCGAGTGCCACTCGAAGCTACTTTCTCCGGCGGCGCAGCAGCAGCCCGAGCGCGGCCATTCCCAGCAGCACGGCTCGCCCGGGTTCGGGGATCACCAAAGGATCGGTCAGATAGACGATGCCGTTGGAACGGAAGAGCGACGTGTCCCACGCCAAGGCACCTGGATCGGGCAAATTCAGCAGCGCCGCTGCCTGCGCATCATCCACGCCGTTGATACCCGCCACGTTGGCGAAATCGAGCAGGTCAAAAAACTGACCCGCAGCAAAGGTCACGCCTTCGTTGAAGACGTTGATCGTCATGGAGGGATCCAAGGTCAGAGTGCCGTTGATGTCCAAGGCATCGTGCTGATTCCCGGTCGGATCCAGGTCTCCCAACGCCAAGATCGCGTTGCCCATCGCCACCGGATCCAGACCGCCATTGACCGTTCCCAGCACCGCTCCGAGTCCCAGGTTGATCGTCGAAGTCGAGCCAAAGGTGGCGTCGGATCCCATGGTGAGGATCCCCAGATCGGCTCCCTGCGTCGTGCCCGGCGTCACCAGGCCGTTGATCGTCAACGAATCGGCAATCGCACCATCGCCCCCCAAAATCCCCGTGCTCCCGACCATCACCGAACCTGAGCCCGAAAAGTTTTGAGCCCCGTTGACGTAGAGTTCGCCATTGAGGGTAGCCAGGGAAGACAACTGCACCACCTGGGCCGCCGCCCCCGTCAGGTCCACCACGGCTCCATCTTCCACGGAAGTGATGCCACTCGTGGTGCCAAAAGTGTTCAAATCAATGCGCGCCGTTCCCGTGTCGGTCGAGTCCGCAATCCACGTCCCCCCCGTCAATCCACCGGTACCATTGTTCTGGACCAGCACCACATCCTCAAATTGAGCCGCTCCGGCCAACGAACCCGTCACTCTGAAGACCCCACTCGTCACCTCGACCGTCCCCTGGTTGTCAAAGGTGCCCGAACCAGCCGTACTTACAAAACTGAAAAACTGCGCGGGATCCGTGTTCTCAGTGGTCGCGACTGTCAAAATCCCGTCCGCCGCGTTGGTGAAGGTCGTGCCTCCCTCCATCTGGTAGTCGCTGTTGTCGGTGAAATTGAACTCGCCGTGGTTCACAAAATTGCCAGCCCCACTCCAGCCCACGTTGTCTCCGTTGTTGTCCGTGATCGATTGGTTGTACACCCCGTTGTTGGTGAAGGTCCCCGTTCCGGTGACCAGCCGGTTTCCAGATGCGCTGGCCTCGAACAGGCCATTGTTGATGACCTCCGTACCGTCCGCGATACCGAAATTCCCAGCGACCCAGGTCATGGTTCCCATCGTGTCATTGAGAATGACGCCATCGCCGGAGAAACTGCCCGCATTTTCGAGATTGAACTGGCCTTGGTTTCGATACGTCACCCCCGCATTCACTTGAAGCGTGCCGCCTTGATAATTCACCGTGCCCAGCGCGTCATTGATGAACTCACCCGCTCCGGAGTAGGCCGATGTCGCCGTGGTACCGTTAACGTAGGTCGTCGTTCCCTGATTTCGCAGAATGGAGTTGTCTGCCAGCGTTACCGTACCTCGGACATGATCAAAGGTGCCGCCGGAGCCAATCACCAGCTCCCCGCCACCAGACAGCGTGCGGGTGGCGGTGCTATCCACCAAAAAGCCGCCCACACTGGTCATGGTGTTGCCTTGGGTATCGATGGTGGTCCCCTCCCAGCGCAATCCGCCGCCCGCGATGTCGAAGGTCAAACCTGCCGTGCCAATGGCCAGCACCGAGTTCACCGAGCCATTGCCGCTGTTGCCAATCTGCACGTAGGAAAAGCCTCCCGCTCCATCCGACACCGACTCCCCCGCAATCGTTCCCGTCCATTCACCCGCGATTTGCAGGGTGCCGCCATCCGCCGTCCACGTCGCTGCCGCATCGCTGGTGCCATCCACCCCGAAGTGCAGCAATCCCGCCTGCGAGATGACTTCGGAACCCGCCGCCGCCGTGAAGCTACCATTGCGGAAGACGTAACTCGGATCACTGCCTGCCACCGTCTTCATCAGCACTCCGTTGTTCAAAAACACCGCGCCCGCGCCCGTCAGATCAATCTCGCCCTTTTCCTGGAAGTCGAAGGTGCCGTTGTTTTCAAAGACCACCGTGCCATTCAGGGTGAGGTTGTCGTTGCCGCTGCTGACTTGGTGGTTGAAGGTGCCGTTGTTGATGAAACGACCCGTTCCATCAAAGGTCACCGCCACCGCTCCATCGTAGTTGGTCACACCGTCGTTGACGACGTTGTTGCCGTTCAGCGTCATGAGTCCTTTCTGCAGGCTGAAAGTGCCCGTCGCAGAGTTCGTCAAAGGCGT
>JAGRPD010000143.1 GCA_020439875.1 Verrucomicrobiales bacterium | reverse complement strand
GTGCAGGCGTTGCGGGTGGGATTGCCTGCGGGGCAGGAGGTGCTGGGGGTGACGGGTGCGGGGATTCGGGAGTGGCGATTGGAGGGGGGGGCTGGGGCGAAGACGTTGCTGCTGGATCTGGAAAAGCCGGTACAGGGGACTCTGAGTGTGGAGCTGAAGCTGGATGGAGCTTTGTCAGGACTGCCGGGAGAGACGGCGGTGCCAGCCCTGCAGGTGCCGGGTGCGGCGGTGGTGCGGGGGGATGCGCGGGTCACGGCGGAGGTGCGGCTGGAGGTGACGCCGGGTGCGCTGCAGGGGGCGGCGCAGTCTCAGCAGCTGGTGACGGCGGAGGCGGGTGATGCGGCGGTGGGGGCGTTCACGCTGCTGCGGCAGCCTTTTGCGATTCCGCTGCGGGTGGCGGAGGCGCAGGCGCAGGTGGAGGTGAATCAGGCGGCGTCGGTGGAGGTGCGGCGGACGCGGGCGGAGTTGGAGACGCAGTTGAATTACACGGTGCGCCGGGTGGGTTTGTTTGACGCGGAGGTGACGATCCCGGCAGGGTGGGAGGTGGATCGGGTGGAGGGTGCGGGTGCGGAGGTAGCGGAGTGGCGGGTGATGGAGGGGGTGCTGCGGGTGCGGTTGGCGAAGCAGGCGTTGGGGGAATTTCAGCTGAATCTCACGGCGCAGTTCCAGCGAGCAAAGCCGGAGCAGGATCTGACGCTGCCGGTGGTGGCACCGAAGGGGGTGTCTCGGCATGAGGCGGTGATGACGGTGATGCTGCCCTCGAGCCTGGAGGCGACGACGAAGCAACTGGGTGGCTTCATGCAGGATGATGCGGTGCCGAATCAAGGCGGCGAGGACGATGAGGAGGGGGTTCGATTGGGCTATCGATATCGCGATGAGGTGGAGCCGGCGGTGTTGGGTTTTTCCAGCCGGGATGCGCAGGTGAGTGCGCAGGTGCTGACCCTGCTGGAGGTGCGGGAGCAATCGACCCGACACGATTGGGAGCTGATGTTTGATGTGCGGTATGCGGGGGTGGATCGGTTTTGGCTGGCGGTGCCGAAGTCGGTGGCGGGCCAGATTCGTTTGGTGGATCCGAAGGTGAAGGAGGTGGTGAAAAACGGTGAGGCGGGTGAGGTGACCAAAAACCTGCCCGATGCGGAAACTTACGTGCTGTGGGACGTGCGGTTGGTGGCGGAGCATCAGGGGGTGTTCTCCTTGAGCCTGAGTCACGAGCGTCCCTCGCCGGTGGAGGAGGGTGCGGTGACGGCGGCGGAGCTGCTGCAGGTGCATGTGCCGGGAGCATTTCAGGAGACGGGGCAGGTGGCGGTGAAAAAGGGAGACAGCTTGGAGATCCGCGATGCCAAAGCCAGCGGGCTGGAGGAGATCGATGCCCGTGAGCTGCTGCCGACGCTGGCGGCTTCCGGGGCCTTTTTGGCCTACAAATATCGCGCTCTGCCGATCTCTCTGACGGTGGAGCTGGCGAAGAACAGCTACTACGCGGTGCCGCAGGCGATGGTGACTTACGCGGCTCTGACGACGGCGGCGGACGCGGATCGGGCGCAGACGACGGAGGTGATCTATTGGGTGAAAAACAACGACTTGCAGTTCCTGCCGGTGCGGCTGCCGACGGGGGCACGATTGATCTCGGATGTGGTGGTGATGGCGATGTCTCAGCAGCCGATGCAGCGGCGCGCGGGGGAGGAGGCCGAGACGAGCGATGCGGCGGCGGCGGGTGAGGTGCTGCTGATTCGGCTGCCCTCGGCGATGGATGATACGGAGGCGTTTCCGGTGCGCTTTGTGTATGAGCTGCCGAGACCGAGCGAGGACGCGGGCATGGGACTGATGGGACGGCTGGAAATCCCGGTGCCGGAGCTGCAAGGCGTGGGGGTCATGGCCACGCAGCAGGTGCTGTGGCTGCCGGATGCCTGGGACTACACGCACTTTGCGGGGCCGCTGCGGGAGAGTCTGCAGCATCGGGGGTGGACACGGCTGGAGCGGCTGGTGGATGCCTTGGCTCCGGCGTTTGGACCGCGTCCCGTGGGGGTGGATGAGCAGTGGAAAAGCCCTCCGAAGATTCCGGCCGAGACGGCTCGGTTGTTCGATATTCCGGTGCCGGAGCAGGGCGAGCGCCACACGCTGCGGCGGGTGGGTGAGCCTGCGATGATCACGGCGTCGTTCCGCTCTTCGAAGCTGACGTTTGCGCTGCGAGCGGGAGCGTTTTTTCTGACGGTGCTGATCGGCGTGCTGGGCTGGCGCTGGCCGCTGACGCGGAAGATCGGCTGGCTCATCCTCACGGGTCTGGCGGCGATGCTGGCGACGGGTCTGCTGAGCGCGGCGAACAGCCCCATCGCGGTGGCGGTGATGCTGGGTGTGGCGTTGGTGGCGCTGCTGTGGTTGATGGCGGGGCTTTGGGCGTTGATTCGCACGATTTTTGGAAAATGGCGCGCGCGTCGCTCGGCAAGCTCGGCGCGGCCTTCGCCTCCGCCGGCCAGTCGTCCGGCTGGGAAACCGATGCCAGCGCGCCCGCCGGTCACGGCCCCGGCTCCGAGTGCCCGCGCTGCCGAATCGACCGCGCCTCCAGCTGCGCTGCCGACACCTGCGCCACCCCCCGCGCCGCCGCCTGCTGCGGAGCCTGGAGATTTGCAATTTCCTGAAGTCCAACCCCCTGCTGATTCGGACACCGATGGCAAATAGACGGGCCATTTTTCCTCATGACCTGCGGGCAATGACGCGGGGGATGATCCTGGCGCTGGCGCTGGGCGGAGCCGTGCTCGCGGCCGATCCGGCACCGACGCGACAGGAGCTGTGGGTGCCGCAGGATCAGCTGGAGCCGGTGCTGCGTGCCTATCCCGATGCGGTGCTGCTGACGCCGGAGGAGTATCAGCGGCTGATTCAGGATGCCGCTCAGACACGGCCGGAGGAGGTGGAAAAAGGCGTCGAACGGCTGCCGGAGACGGTGGTGGTGAAATCTCTGAACCTCAGCGGCCGCATCGAAGCGGGGGCGGAGACCTTGGAGCTAACGGGTGAGCTGGTGGTGGAGGGGCTGACGGAGGGTTGGGGGTCGGCAGAGATCGAGTGGCCATGGCGTACGGCGGAGTTGCGAGGGGAGGCCGAGGAGCCGGTGCTGCTGAGCAGCGGCATCGCGCGTCTGCCACCGCCTGCGGCCACGGTGCAGACTCGGCTGTTGCGGGTGATGGTGAAAGGCCGTGGGGAGCGCCGCATTCAGGTGCGGGTGCCGCGCCGCATCCTGCTGGAGGATTGGAAGTCTGGCGTGCAGGCCGTTTATCTGCACGCCTGCCGCTGGCCGGTGGCGCTGGAACTGGAGCTGCCGGCGGGGGCCACGCTGCTGAACACGCCGCCAGCGGAGATGCTGACCGAGGCCACGCCGGACGTGCCCACACGGCTGCGGATTCACCTCGGCGCGGCGACGTTGAACCGCGCCATGACCCAACCCATCGTTCCAAGCAGTGGCCCGCCCGTGCTGGCGGGGCAGATGGTGAGCTGGCGGATGGCGGCGGACGGGGCGGAGCGGGTGGATCCGGTGCGGGTGGTGCAGAGCCTGGTGGAGGCACGAGTCACGCGCAGCGGCATCGAGTGCCAGCAAAGGGAGCGCTGGCAGGTGAGTGCGGTGCCGGGGGAGGAGGCGGGGGCGAAAACCCGCCGCATCCCTCTCACGCTGCCGCAGGGGCCGGTGCAGGTGACGGATGTGCGGGGGCCGGCGGTGCGGGCGTGGCGGGTGAAGGAGGATTCTGGGCTGACGGTGGAGTGGGACGTCACGGTGGCGCAGGAGGAGGGGATCGAGATCGACCTGCTGCGGCCGCTGGAGCTGGGAGTGGAGGCGAAAAACGTGCGGTTGCCGGAGGCGTCGCTCGTCTCCGTGAGGCATCGGCGGGAGGCGGCATTGACGATCGATCCCGGCGTGGTCTGGCTGGATACGGAGCAGGCGCAGCGGATCGGTGAAAACCTGCTGCGCTATCAGGCGGGGGTGGATGAGCCGGGGCTGCGATTGCGCGCGGCGGCGGATCGGGCGGAGGCGCAGATCAACACCTGGGCGACGGTGGCAGAGAGCGCCATCAGCCTGCGGCGCGAGGTGCGTGTCACCGCGCGGGATCGGCTCTCACGGCTGCATTTTTCCTGGCCCGCCGCTGAGCAACTGGTGAAGATGAATCTCGCTCTGACCCGTCAGGAGGGAGATCGCTGGGAGCTGAAAGAAGATGGCATCGAGCTGCAATGGGACCCGCCGCTGGAGCCGGGTGAGCATGGCGAGTGGGTGATCGAGACGCAGCTGCCTTCCACCACGGACTGGATGCAATCGGGAGCGGAAGAGCAGGCGGTGTTGGAGGCCCTGACCCTGCCCAGCGTGCAACGCCAGAGCGGGTATTTGCTGCTGGACTACGATGAGGCGTGGCGAGTGACCGCCCGGCCGCAGCGAGGTCTGGATGAGCGGGATGTGCGGGTGGTGGATCTGGGAGGACGCCAGGCCTGGGCAGCGGTGGCGGGCAGCGCGCTGGACCTGACGCTGACGCGGGCCATCCCGGTGGTGGACGTGGACATGACGGCGTGGGCCCTGCCGCTGGCGCGCACCGTGGAGATCGAGGGTCAATGGGCACTGGACATCCCCGGTGCGCCGCTGCGGCAGCTGGACTGCGTGCTGCCGCCTGAGCTGGCTCCGCGTTTGCAATTCCTCTCGCCCTGGATCGGAGAGCGCAAATTGGATCGCGCGACAGGCCGCTGGTCACTGACGTTTGCCAAGGAGCTGCGCGGGACTCAGGTGCTGAGATTTCGCCTCAGCCTGCCGGCCGAGGTGGGTGAGGACGGCCTGATCCGCTCTCAGCTGCCCTCGCTGGACGTGCCGGGGGCGCGGCAATTTCGCGGCACCTGGGTGGTGGAGGCCAACACGGACACCGAGCTTCGGACGGAGGCCCGTGGCATGCAACCGGTGGATGCGCTGCATGTGCCGCTGGTGGAGGGTTACGCGCCGCGGCATCGGGTGATGGCCGCCTTCGCGTACGGCTCGGGTCCGCGCGAGCTGGCGCTGACGGCCCAGCGGCATCAGCCCTCCGGCCTGGCTCCGGTGGTGGTGACGCAGCTGGATCTGGCCAGTGTGCTCAGCGCCGACGGCGCGCAGGTGCATGAGGCGGTGTTCACGTTGAAGCACACGGGCGAGCAGTTTTTTGACATCCAGTTGCCAGGCGACTCCACCCTGCTGACCACGGAGGTCGAGGGGCAGGCGGTCAAACCGGTGGCTACTCAGGAGGGGGCCGTCAGTTTGCCTCTGCCGCCGGGTAGTGCGGAGCGGCCCTGCCTCACCGCCCGCATCCTCTTCCGGCGGCAAGCGCCCGCCTGGGAGGGTGCAGGCACCGCGCCGCTGGAGCCCGCGCGCCCTCTCGGCACCGTGCCGGTGCTGGAGACACGCTGGCAAATCCACGCACCCAGTGGCTACAGCTATGAGTTGCCGGAGAGCGTGCCGTTGCAGCGTCGCAGCGGCCTCAGCCAGTCGCAGAGTTTGTGGCAGGTCCTGACCCCTCACGCCCGCTTGGTGCCGATGGAGGAGCCGTGTTTCCCGGTGGATGCGGATGAAGGCGCGGCGGCCATGGTCCCCTCCTCCGCACCAGTCAATGCTTCGAACACGCCCTTGGCGCAACGGATGCAGGAGATCATCCTTCCCAAAGTGGAGTTTTCGGGCACCACGATCGAGGAAGCGGTTCAAACCCTGCGTCGAGACTCCATCAAGGCGGATCCCGCAGGCATCGGCATCCCGATCCGGATCGAGACGGGGGATACGCCGATCGTTGCATCCATCAGCCTGTCCCTGGAAGACATCCCGCTTCAGGAGGCGCTGCGCTACACCACGGAACTGGCGGGAATGAAGTATCGAATCCGAGACGGAGCGGTCATCGTCGTGCCGGTCACAGATCTCAGCACGGAGATGTACCAACGCATTTACCAGGTGCCGCCGGACTTCTTGGCGCGTGGTGGCGGAGCGCGCGATGAGCAACCATCGGGATCGGGCCTGATCCAGCGCCGCAGCACTTTCGATTTGCTGAAAGACCAGGGCATAGTCTTTCCGGAAGGGGCTAGCGCCGTCTATAACAAGGTGACCAATCAGCTCATCGTGCGCAACTCGCAGCCCAATTTGGATCTGGTGGAGGCCTTTGTGGAGAGTCTCGGAGGCGGTGCATCTCCGGCCAGCGCACGGCGGCAATTAGGATCCGGCCTGTACACTCAGGTGTTTCGCGTTCCACCGGATTTTATGAGCATCGGTGGATCTTCTGCGGGTCCTCGGCAGCAAACGGGATCCGGCTTACACACTCAGGTGTTTCGCGTTCCAGCAGATTTTATGAGCATCGGTGGTGCCGGGGATGGGAAGATTTCAGCGTCTTCCGACCCGTTTGCTGATGCCGATGTCACCAAAAAACCTCAGCCCAAGGGGACCAACGATCGGGTGAGGGAAATCCTCGAAGATCAGGGCATCGCATTTCCCGAGGGCAGCAGCGTCGATTTCGACCCCGCTACCGGTCAGCTCGTGGTGCGGAGTACGGCAGCCAATCTGGATCTGGTGGAGGCGTTTTCGAACATGTTCTCGGGAGGCAAGGACGCGACCTCTCGGGCAAAGTCTGGCCTGCTGCCATTGCGACTGGAGCTGCCCGAGCAGGGGCAGACCTTGATCTTCGCGGGAGAGGTGGCCCCGCCCGTGGTGCCACTGAGATTTGCAGCGTGGGAGTATCAAATCGCAGCGGCCATGGCGTGGATGGCGCTTGGGCTGGCGGGGTTTTACGTCATTGGCAGGCGGCATCCGTGGACTGTGGCGCTCGGCGCGGTGGTGCTACTGACGCTGGTGCTACCGCTTTTTGATCCCCCATCTGGGGTGCTGTATCGAGCCAATGCCCTGGTCTGCGGCGGATTGTTGGCACTGGCGCTGCGTCTGCTGGCGCGCGGGCTGCGCCGCCTCGGCGGCTGGGTGGGTGCGGCCCGGCCTACTCCAGCTCCGGTGAGAGAGGAGGTGGTGGCGTGAAAGTTTCCCCGTGGGTTTTTGCAACGCTTCTAGCCACCTCCGCTGCGGCCGCGCCGCCCGAGGCTGATCCCGCCGCCCACACCGTGGTGGTGCCGTATGACGCGGCGCGCCCGCTAGCCGGGCAAACGCCGCAGCAGTATTACCTGGGCTACGAGGACTTTCAGCGTCTCTGGAGCAGCGCCAAGGAAAATCGCCGCCCGCCCGCTGCACCCGAGGACAAGGCCCCACCCGAAGCCGCGCTCGGCAGCGCGCACCATCGGTTGGAGCTGGCGGCGGATGGAGTGAGTTGGTCGGCCGAGATGCAGGCGGGATCGCGCGGAGCCTGGGCGGAGCTGGAGGTGGCTCCGAAATGGAAGACGGGCGGTCTGGCCCCTGTGGCTTTGCCGATCGAAATCTCTGCCGATGGAGTGCCTACGCCGGTGCAAGAAGGAAGCATCCGATTGGAAAAACCTGGCAATCACGCCCTGACCGCCCGCGGCTGGATGCCGCGGCCGCCGGGGTGGACGAAGCTGGAACTCCAGCTGCCTCGGAGCGCAGCCCGCTTGCTGGAGGTGCGGGTGCCGCCGGGCGAGGGCCAGCCCACGGTGGAATCGGGCCGCTGGATCGCCAGTCGCACCGAGCCCGGCGCGGGCGGGGCGCGAGTGCACGTTTACCTTTTGAAAACCGAGGCCGTGGTGAGTCTGCGACGCGCTCTGGCGGGTCGCTTTGTGGCGGACGGGCCGGTGGCCACTGCGGCGTGGCGCGGCAGCTTGATGCGTTACGAGGCCTCTCCCGCTGCGTTTGACGCCACGCTGGAGCTGGAATTTCCCGGTGTGACCCGCAATCAGGTCAGCTTTTCACTGGATTCGGATTGGGTGCTGGACGGTCTCGAACTCCAAGCCGCCCCGGGAGGCTCCGCCCCGGATCGTCTCACCCGCGTCACGCCGCAGACGGAATCCGGACTCACCCGGTATCAGGTGCAATGGGCGGGCGAAACGGCGCAGGCGGTGCAGCTGCATCTGCGGGGCCACCGCATCGGATCGGATGCAGCTGCCTCCACCACGCCGCGTTTCTCCGCCGAGGCGCGTCGCCTTTCCACCGAGTGGACCCTGCTGGCTGAGGCGGCGCTGGACATCGAGCCGCAGCCCGATGCCGCCTGGCAGCAACTGCCTGAGCGCTCCGGTTCAGAAAAAACCGACCTGCGCGCGGTGGGTCGGTTTTCCGCCACCGGCGCAGCAACGCTGGCCTATCAGGTGGCACCCGCGCGGCAGCGTTCGAGCGCCACAGCGGACTACCTGATCCAGCTCAGCCCGAACCGTTGTGAAGTCACTGCGGCCCTCACCTTGGTGCATTTTCGCGACCCCTGGCATCATCTCTCGGTGGGCCTGCCGCCGGGTTTTGAGGTGGTGGAGGTGAGGGGCAGCAGCGTGCGGGATTGGCATCGGGATGGCGACCAGCTGCGGGTGGATTTTGACCGGCCCGACCCCATGGCCCGGCTCGTGCTGCAGCTGCTGAGCAACACGCCCGACGCCGCCAACGGCTGGACGCTCCGTGCCCTAGGGCTGCAGGGTTTTGAAAAGTACCGCACTCGGGTGGATCTGGCCACGCACGCTGCGATGAACCTGACGCTGCAGCTTCCAGCGGCGGAGCGGGCCATCATCGAGGAGCCGCCCGAGGCCAGTCGCTCGCAGCTGAAAGTGAAGAGTCCCCTGATGGTGCGGCGTTCTCTGCGGTCGGAGGAGGAGGCGTGGGCCTTCACGGCCGCGCTGGTGGAGCAGGCACCGCGTTTCTCGGTGGATGCCACCTTGCTCGCCCAAGCCACAGCGGCGGGTCTGCGTCTCTCGCAGCATCTGGCCGTGAAGGTGGAGCAGGGAGCCGTGCCGCAGTTGGAGTTTCGCCTGCCCGCCAGCCTGCCCGAAGGCGCGATCTCTGGAGAGGCCCTGCGAGATCACAGCAGCCGGGTGGAGGGCGATCAGCGGATCTACCAATGCGTGTTTCAAAGCGGCATCCTGGATGCCACCACGATGAGCCTGGAGATCGTGCTGCCGCCGCAGGGAGAGATCTCGCTGCCCTTCGTCGAGGTGCCCGGCAGCGTCGGCCTGCGCCGTTTTTTCCTGCTGGACAATGCCTCCCAGCGCGAGATGCGCGTGGCGGAAACCACCGGCGTCGAGGTCGCCTCCGCCAAGGCACCGCCCTACGTGCCCGCCACCCTGTCTGCGCCACGCTACTACGCGGGGCGCGGTGCCCAGAATGGTGTCTTGCGCGTGGCCTTCGAGGAGCTGGACGCCACCGCAGGCACCCGCGCCGTGGTCACGCTGGCCGCCATCACCACCCTCTGGCGCGCCGATGGCGAGCGCTGGGACACGATCCAATACACCCTTTTTAACCGCGCCTTGCAGTTCCTCCCGGTCCACCTCCCAGCGGAGGCGGAGCTGATCGCCGTCACCGTCAACGATCAACCCGTGCGGGCGGACGAAGAGACGCGCGAAGATCAACGCATCTACCTCATCCCACTCATCCAGACCGCCGTCGGAGCCACCTCCAGCCAGGTCACCCTCATCACCCGCCGCGCGGCACCGTCTGGCGGGCTGCCGACGCATTTGGAAATGAAGGACCCCGAGCTGCCGGGTCTCACCGTGGAGCGCACCGTCTGGACCACCTGGTTGCCACCGGGTTATCGGGTGAAAAAACAGGACGGAAACTTGGAAGAGATCGCCGAAGAAAGTCGTGAGGCGGAGGAGGCGCAGACGCTGCTGGCGGATCTGGCGCGCTTCAATCGTGAGCTGCAAGGCAACGCCTACGAGAACCGTGCCGACGCTCAACAAGCGATGAAACGCGCCGAGCAGATCGAGCAAAAACTCACCGAAACAGCCAACAAGATCGCTCAGGGAAATCAATCGAAGCTGCAGTTTTTGAATCGCGCGGGTGTGGCCGACCTTGCCGATCAGATAGCCCTGAATGGCAAGGCGAACTACGACCTGGGAAATCTGCGTCAAGAGATCCACGCCCAAAGCCAAGCGCTCGATGACAACAAGACGCAGCAAAATAGCCGAATCCAAAAAGCGGCACCGATGAAGGGCGCTCAAGCAAAGAGCTTCAAGTGGCTCTTCAACAATCCGCCGGAAACAGACAGCACCACCGGGCTCGATCGCAGCCCTTCGCCATCGCAAATCGATCTCGGTGAATCCGTCCAGATCGCCAGCGATTTCCTCCGCGAACCCCCCGATGCCCCGTCGGCCCGAATCCCTGGACTGGAACGCAGGGCCGAGCAATCCCGAGGTCTGCGCATGGGACGCGCGGCCATCGTATCCGATTCCATCGATGGCCTTGTAATGACGGGAGGAGCGACTTGGTCTGCCTCTGCAGCACCAGCCTCGGCGGGGGATCCCTTCTCGGCTCCCACTCCCGTTCTCCCGCCGCCCGACGCGAAAAAGAGCGAAATCGCCGTTCGGGAACTGCCTCGTCGCATCCAAACCTCGGACGATGAGGCAAAGCCGCCGTCTGAGCCGGTCACAAGGGCAGGCAA
>JAGRPD010000142.1 GCA_020439875.1 Verrucomicrobiales bacterium | reverse complement strand
CATTTTTCACCCACCATCTTTTACCAAATTTCGTCCAAACCTCCGCCTCCAATGAGGCCGTTCATCGCGGTAGGGCAGTGTCCAATCAGTGCCCATTTGCTGGCTCAGCTGCATCGCAAGACATCCTTGATGGTTCGGCTTGATATTTCGTTGGCCATTGCATCGAGAGGTTGATTGTTTTTGCAGAACATTGACCCGCCCCAGACTCCACGGTCTCTTCCGCCATGTCCACCCCCAATCCCCTGCCCCCTCAGCCCCGCATCGCCATCATCGGGGCCGGAGCCGTCGGCGGCTACTACGGCGGACGCCTCGCCCAGCATGGGCAGGACACACGATTTCTCCTGCGCAGCGATTGGGAAACCATCCAGCACCACGGCCTCCACCTCTTCAGCCCACAGGGAGACGCCCACATTCATCCCATTCAAGCCTTTCGTACCCCCGAGGAAATCGGCCCTTGCGACCTCGTCATCATCGCCCTCAAAGCCACCTCCAACTCCGCCCTCACCCGCCTCATCCCTCCCCTCCTCCACGCCGACACCACCCTCCTCTCTCTGCAAAACGGGCTCGGTTCCGATGCCCAGCTCGCCGATCTCTTCGGTGCGCATCGCATCCTCGGCGGTCTTTGTTACGTCTGCATCAATCGCACCGCACCCGGTCAGATCCACCATCTCGCCGAAGGCCGCATCGCCCTCGGCGACTACCTCCGCCCACCCCAGCCCCGTACCCACCAGATCGCCGCCCTCTTCCAAGCCAGCGGCATCGATTGCCACGTCGTGCCCGATCTCGCCACCACCCGCTGGAACAAGCTCGTCTGGAACATCCCCTTCAACGGCTGGTCCATCGCCGCAGGTGGCCTCGACACCACCGCCCTGCTCGCCGATCCCCACCTCCGCAGCGAGATCCGCGAGCAGATGCTCGAAGTCATCCACACCGCCCGCCATCTCGGTCACGATCTTCCCGAATCTCTGGCGGAATCCATGATCGCCCGCACTGAGCGCATGCCTCCCTATCGCCCCTCCAGTTTGATCGATTTTGAAGCCGGACGCGACGTCGAACTCGACGCCATCTGGGCAGCCCCACTCCGCCTCGCCGCCCAGCATGGCCTCAGCATGCCACGCCTCACTGAGCTGCATCGCCGCCTCTCCACGCAGCTCACCCAACGCCTCCCGATCTAGTCCGCCAGCCGGTGGCATTCGAAGCCTCCCCCCAAAGCTGCCCCATCTCTCCAGCAATCCAGCCCACCTCAAAAACACCTCCGCAAAACCTTCGTCACGCACCACAAATTCAATGGCCGCTGGCATCCTTCGTGCCATCAGTGAGGGGTGCCGTTTCTCGAATACCTCTCCCGTCTTTCCCCCATCGCCCATGATCTGCTGGTCTTCAGCACCGTCATTGTCAGTGGCATCGGCTTGGGCAACATCCGCCTGGGCGGGGTCAAACTCGGGGTCGCCGGCGTTCTTTTCACCGGACTCATCGCAGGTCATCTGGGCATCCTTCCCTCCGAGGAAACCGCTCACTTTCTGAAGGAATTCGGCCTGGTCCTCTTCGTCTTCGCCCTCGGCATGCAGATGGGTCCCGGCTTCTTCGCTTCCCTGCGCAATCAAGGCCGGGTCCTCAATGGATACGCCTTTCTCCTCGTCGCCAGCGGGGCCGCTCTGGCCGCACTCGGCGGTCATCTCCTCGGCATGCCAGCACCCGCCATCGCCGGTTTGTTTTCCGGTGCTACCACCAACACACCAGCGCTCGGAGCTGCTCAACAGGCCCTCGCCAGCGCCGGAGCATCCGCCTCCGACGTCACCCTGCCCGCGCTCTCCTACGCGGCCACTTATCCCCTCGCCATCGTCGGCATCATCGCCTCCCTCACGCTTGTGAAGGCGTTTTTTAAAATCGACGTCGCCCAAGAAGCCGAAGCATTCCGCCAGGAACAAGGCGATGGCGTGCACCCCCTGGAGCGCATGAATCTCCGGGTGGAAAACGTCAACCTCGACGGCATCGCCATCGCCGACCTCCCCGGAGCCCAAGAAACCCAGGTCGTCATCGCCCGGCACCGCCCCACGGGCAGCACCCAGGTCCATCCTGCCAACCCTCAAACCCTCATCCACCAGGGAGACACCGTCATGGCCGTCGGCACCAAGGCGCATCTGGAAAAATTCCGCCGCGTGATCGGATCTCCCACCGACGACAACCTGATGCAGGCCCCCGGAGACGTGCGCTTCCGCCGCGTCCTCGTCACCAATCAGGACATGCTGGGAAAAACCGTGCGCGAGCTTGGCCTCGAACACCTGCACAACGTCATCGTCACCCGCGTCAGCCGGGGCGATCTCATTTTCACCGCCCTACCCAACCTCCGCCTTCAATTCGGCGACATGCTGCAAATTGTGGGTGAAGAGGCAGACTTGGAAGATGCCACCCGCGCCTTGGGCGACTCCGTGTCCATGCTCAACGAGACCAACTTTGCCGCCATCTTCACCGGCATCCTCCTCGGCGTATTGCTCGGATTGTACCCCTTTCGCATCGAGGGACTGCCCGTTCCCGTGCGCTTGGGACTGGCCGGAGGCCCCCTCGTCATGGCCATCCTTCTCACCCACCTCGGCCGCATTGGCCCGATGATTCTGCACATGCCCATCAACGCCAATCGAGCCTTGAGGGAACTCGGCATCATCCTCTTCCTCGCCTGCGTCGGCCTGCTCTCCGGGCCGCGTTTCATCGAGACCGTTTTCTCTTCTCAGGGCCTGCTCTGGGTCAGCCTCGGCGTGATCGTCACCATCGTGCCCCTCCTGCTCGTCGGCCTCCTCGCCCGCAAGTGGCACCGCATGAACTTCATGTCCATCTGCGGCATGATGTCTGGCGGCATGACGGATCCACCCGCCCTCGCCTTCGCCTCCACCCTCGCTCGATGCGATTCCCCCGGAGTCGCCTACGCCGCCGTCTATCCCCTCACCATGCTGCTGCGCATCATCTTCGCGCAAATCCTCGCGCAGTTCAGCTAACCGCACCGTTTTTCACGCCAACAGCTCTCGCTGAACCGTGCCAAACACATCGGTCAGCCGGAAGTCCCGACCTTGGAAAAAGAACGTGAAACGCTCGTGATCAATGCCGAGCAAATGCAGCATCGTGGCGTGCAAATCATGCACCGAAACCGGATTTTCCGCCACCTGGTAACCGAACTCATCCGTGCTACCAAAGACCTGCCCGCGCTTCACACCGCCGCCAGCTAGCCACGCCGTAAAGCAGTCTCGATGGTGCTCGCGACCGTAAGAACCCGATTTGGCGATCCGTCCCTGGCTGTAACAGGTGCGTCCAAATTCACTCACAAACAGCACCAAAGTGTCCTTCAACATGTCCCGCTGCTTCAGATCCTGAATCAAAGCTGCGCAAGGCTGATCCACCTCCCTCGCCCCCATCTCAAATGCCTCCGGCAATCCCCCGTGGTGATCCCAGCCAGGGTGAAACAGCTGAATGAACCTCACGCCGCGCTCCGCCAATCGCCGCGCCACCAGACAATTCGCCGCAAAGCTACCCACCTTTTCCACATCCTCCCCATAGAGCTTCTTCACCGAATCAGGTTCCCCAGAGAGATTCGTCGCCTCCGGCACCGACGTCTGCATGCGACAGGCCATCTCATACTGCTCGATGCGCGCGCTGATCTCGCGTTCAGGCAGCTGGTGCGCCGCCGTCTGCACTGAACGCAGTGCCGCCAGCATCCGCGCATTCGCCTCCAGAGGCACACCGTTGGGATTGTTCAGATACAGCACCGGTTCCTTGCCCGAGCGGAACTGCACCCCCTGGTGCTGGGTGGGCAAAAAGCCACTGTCCCACAAGCGCGAACTCAGCGGTTGATCGACGGGCCGTTTCGAAACCAGCACGATGAAAGCAGGCAAATCCTCGCACTCACTGCCCAGGCCGTAGCTCAACCATGCACCCATGCTCGGCCGCCCTGGCAGTTGCGCTCCCGTCTGCAGAAACGTCAGCGCCGGATCGTGATTCACCGCGTCCGATTTCAGCGATTGCACGAAGGCCAACTCATCCACCACACCCGCCAAATGCGGAAACAAGCTGCTGCACCAGGCCCCACTCTCCCCGTGTTGTTTGAACTCAAACTTGGATCCCACCAGGGGCAGCACCGCTTGGTTTTTGGACATTCCCACCACCGCATGTCCCGCGCGCACCGACTTCGGCAGATCCTCTCCCTGTCGCTTCTTCAACAGCGGCTTGTAGTCGAAGCTCTCAAACTGCGAAAAACCGCCACTCATGAAAAGGCAGATCACCCGCTTCGCCTTCGGTTCATGATGGGGCAGCCCAACCATCCCCGGTTTTGCCGGGCTCGTGCCCTCCAGCAAACTCGCCAAGGCCATTCCTCCCAGACCGCTCAG
Organism: Verrucomicrobiales bacterium; assembly: GCA_020439875.1. GTDB lineage: Bacteria > Verrucomicrobiota > Verrucomicrobiia > Verrucomicrobiales > Verrucomicrobiaceae > JAGRPD01. The sequence continues at coordinate 5,557 of JAGRPD010000142.1, read as the reverse complement.
GGAGCGCCCCAGCAAATGGCGCCGGGTAAGTTCTGAAACAGACATCATCATGATCCTTCGCAGTCTCCTCAAGGTATGGTCGTTGTCTCCGTATAGCCCAGCAGCAAGCGCACCATCATTGTCGCAGCCACCACCTCCGTGGACTTCACATCCTCAGCCACCGCCACCTCACCGTTCGCCAGCACAGCCGTCCGTTCCGCCTCCGTCTGCCGAGCAGCCCGCGCCAATTCATCCTTCAAAAACGCAGTGAGCACCCGAGTCTGCTCCCCATTCGGACGCTCACTCGTCAACCGCCGAAAAGCCTCCACCACCTGCCCCTCCTCATCACCGGGATGCGCCCTCACCAATCGCTCCGCCAGCACCCGCGCCGCCTCGACAAACTGTACGTCATTCATCAGCACCAACGCCTGCATCGGCGTCGAAGTTTGCGTCCGCCTCACCCGGCAGTACTCTCGCGTGGGAGAATCAAAAATCGCCAGCGAAGCCGGAGGCAAGGTCCGCCGCCAAAACGAATACATGCTGCGCCGATACAAGTCCGCCCCGTGATCTTGAAGATACGAATGTTGCGTGCCGGATTCAGTCCACAAACCCGCCGGCTGATACGGCCTCACACTGCTGCCACCCACCTTCGCCACCAACAAACCCGCCTCCGCCAGCACCGAATCACGCACCTCTTCCGCACTCATCCGCCGCCGTGGACCCCGCGCCAAATGCGCATTGTGAGGATCCTCCTCCAGCTGCTTCAAATCCTCCGGCACACCCGCCTGCGCGTACGTATTGGACAACACAATCTCTCGGCACAACGCCTTCACATTCCATCCCCCCTGCACAAACTCCGCCGCCAAGGCATCCAACAACTCCGGCTGTGCAGGCGGCTGCCCCTGCGCACCAAAATCCTCCGCCGTTACCACCAATCCCTCTCCAAAAAATTGCTGCCAAAACCGATTCACCGCCACCCGAGGCGTCAATGGATTTTCAGGTGACGTCAACCACTGGGCCAAACCCAAGCGGTTGCGCGGAGCATCTTTCGGGAAAGGCGGCAAAACCGCCGGCGTGTTCGGCTCCACCAAATCCAATGGCTGATCAAACTGGCCACGCGCCAGCAGGTGAGTCGGACGTCGCGGCCCGTCCATCTCCTTCATCACCATCAACTCCACTGCATGCCCACTCATCTCATTCTCCTCCTCCCTTAGCTTTGCGATCTGAGCCGTTAGCTTCAGCCATTCCGGATCCACCGCCCCCAGATACCAGGCAAACCACTCCGCATCATCATCACGATCCTCCAGCAGGGCGAGCAAACGCACCTCAGGCTCCGTCAATTCACTCGGATAGTAATAAAACTCATCCACCAAACCATTTCGAAACGCACTGTCGTTGAATCGCCATCCGATCGCGAAATCCAGTGTGCCGCCGTCTTTTCCATCCTCATCCCCCCAGTCCGTGCGGTACACGATGTCTCGTTTCAATCCATCCCGGATCACCTCCGTCTCCACCGCCACCCCATTGACGTAGATCTTCATGCCAGCCGCCCGACTTGATCCATCATAGGTACACGCCAGATGGGTCCACTGATCCACCGGCACCGCCTGGCGTGCCCTCACCCGAACCTCATCGCCCGGAGAAAAGTGAACCAACGCAAAACTCGGACGCATCTCGTCCAAGATCAGCTCCAAACCACGGCAAGCCGCATCCACCCCCGCACGGCTCCGGTGCACCACCACCGCCCGATCCCACTTCTCCTTGGGCTCAACCCAAAGCGCCAGAGTAAAAGGTTGCGTCCGCTTCACTTCCTCCGCTCCTCCGACCACTGCCGCATTGTCCCCCAACATCACCAACGCCTTGCCCAGACGCCCGTCCGTCGTTTTGGCCGCGTTCTTCAGCTGACACGGCACGGATTGATCCAATTCATTGACCAATTCCTTGTTTGAAGCCGTCTCAAATTTCATCCACACCTTCGCCTCACGTCCCGCCACCGGTTCGGGAATCGATTTCTGGAACCAGCCCGTCATCTTCGCCCACAGCCCCTTCTCCTTCACCGGACGTGGGGGTTGATGCGTCTTGAGCCACTCCTGGTAGCGTTTCTCCGCCTCCGGCTTCACCGCCTCTCGCCGCTGCTCCAAGTCCGCCAACTCATCCAGAATCTCCGCCCGCCGTTTCATCTGCCCCTCGTCATAGAGGATCTCCGTCGGGGTTGGCACGCCACCCGTAAACACCGCAAACAAACCCAGCTCATCGATGTTGTTAAAAAACGCCGAGAAGCTATAAAAATCCCGCATCGTCAGCGGATCGTACTTGTGATCGTGACACCGCGCGCACTCCAAGGTCAGCCCCAAGAACGCCGTCGCATTTGTCGTCACCCGATCCGCCACCTGCGCCATTCGAAATTCCTCTGGATTGCTTCCAGCTTCGTTGGATTGAAGGCTCAAGCGATTGAACGCCGTCGCCACGCGCATCTCCCGTGTCGCATTCGGCATCAAATCACCCGCCGTCTGCCAGCGGATGAAATCATCGTAAGGCAAGTTGCGATCAAACGCCTGAATCACCCAATCTCTGTAAGGCCACGTCACGCAATCCGCGTCCTCATGCCGTCCATAAGTGTCTCCCAATCTCGCCACATCCAACCAACTCGACGCCATCTGTTCTGCAAAAGCCTGCGTCGCCAAAAGTCGATCCACCACCCGCGCCCGCGCATCGTCATTGGAATCCTTCAAAAACGCCTCCAACTCCTCCAGCGTCGGAGGCAAACCCGTGAGATCCAGCGTCACCCTCCGCAACCATTGCTCGGGAGAAGCGGGTTCTGACGGACGCCAACCTCTCTCTTTCAAATGGTGCAGCACCCAGGCATCGATCATCCCCCCTTTGGCCCAAGGTTCACCAGACACATCGGTCGGCAGCGGACGAATTTTCACCGGCTCAAAGGCCCAATGCCCAGCATACGGAGCCCCCTCCTCAATCCACTTCTTCAAAATCGAAACCTCTTCCGCGCTCAGAGATGCCCCATGTTTGGGCGGAGGCATCACCTCATCCGGATCCTCTGAACTTACCCGCATCCACAACTCAGACGCATCCGGCTGCCTCGGAACCACCACCGCCGGATCCAGCAACCCCTCTTTCGTATCCAACCGCAAATCCGCCTTTCGCTTCTCAGCATCCGCTCCGTGGCAGGCCCCGCAATGCCTCGATAAAATCGGCCTCACCTCTCCCACAAAATCCACCTCTTTGCCAATCCCCACTGCCGTACCCGCCAAATACATCCCCCAAAATAACGCAAACACCCAGCCCGCCCTGGCAAACTTCACCAAAGTGTTCATGGAACTATCTCGCATACAAACGTACCGCAATTTGTAGTCGAACCCCTCCTTTCTTCAACCCTCAATCGATTTCAGCCATCGATTCCCATCCAAAGGTCGCAGAACCGCCCTCCACTTCCCACCCCCAGCCCGCATCCCTTCCTCAACTCCCACCAGCTGGGGAAGCACTGCCGCCGCCACCTCTCCGGTACCGACGACGCCGTCCCCTTCGATTCACCGGACGCTCCGCCTCCAGCGTATGAGGTTTGTTTTGCGCTTCACCACGTAGGGGACGCTTTCGGTCAGACTTTCGACGGCCATCCCGGGTGGCGGGAACCGGTTTCGCGGCACGCATTTCCTGAGTGGGCTCCACATGAAACGGATGCGTCGAGCACACCGGAATCCGAAGCCGAATCGTACGCTCAATCTGCCGAAGCAGAGCGTGACTGTTCTCATCACAAAACGACACCGCACGCCCCTCCGCACCCGCACGAGCCGTTCGTCCAATGCGATGCACATAGGATTCCGGCTCCTTCGGCAAATCGTAGTTGATCACCAAATCAATGCCTTTCACATCAATGCCCCGCGCCGCGATGTCCGTCGCGACCAAAATTCGAGTGCGTCCCGTTCGAAAATTCCCCAGCGCCCGCTCCCGCGCCCCCTGGGATTTGTTGCCGTGAATCGCCTCTGCCGTTAGTCCCTGCTTAGAAAGCTGCTCCGCGAGGCGATTGGCACCGTGTTTGGTCGCACTAAAAACCAGAGCCAGCCCCTCGCGATGGTCACGCAACAGATGCTCCAGCAACTGCCGCTTTTGTTGACCCGCCACATGGCAGAGCGTCTGATCGATCTTTTCCACCGTCGTCGCTGGAGGTGTCACTTCCACCCGCTTCGGATTTTTCAAAATCGTAGCCGCCAGTTCCTGAATCGCAGGAGGCATCGTGGCCGAGAAAAACAGGGACTGCCTCCGCGAGGGCAACTGGGCGATGATCTTTTTCACATCGTGTACAAATCCCATGTCCAACATGCGATCCGCCTCATCCAGAACGAAGACTTCCAACTGCTTCAGAGTCAAATGGCGCTGCTCAAGAAGATCGAGCAATCGCCCGGGCGTCGCGACCACCACATCCGGTCCACCCTTCAAACCCTGAACTTGGGGTCCCTGCCCCACGCCGCCGAAAATCACCATCGACCTCAACTTCACATAGCGCCCGTAACCTTGGAAGCTGTCTTGAATCTGAGAAGCCAGCTCGCGCGTGGGTGCCAACACCAAAACGCGGGGTGCACAGCGCTGGGAGGGCACCCGATTCTGAGACAAATGTTCCAAAATGGGCAGCGCGAAGGCCGCTGTTTTTCCCGTTCCGGTCTGCGCGCAACCCATCACATCAAAACCCTTCAGCACAAGGGGAATGGTCTTTTCCTGAATGGGAGACGGAGTGCTGTAATTGCGCTCTTTCAAAGCGCGTTGGATTGGCTCACTCAGAGCCATGGAGTCAAACAACAAAGACATGCAAGGTAGGGGCAACCGACGGTAAATAAAAGCGAACTGAACAAGGGCGCAGGAGCGGCGGTTGGACGAAGCGGCGCAAAAGACAGCAATCTCAATAGGGTCTCCTCAGCAGAGAATTCGAGAGTCTGCGAGGGTCTGGAGCGAACCATTCTCGGCACACCTGACCCAAAAAAGTCACCCCGCACCTCTTTCGAGATGCGGGGTGATATACTCTGGCAGCGTCCTACTTTCGCGGGGCCTATCGCCCAACTATCATCGGCGCAACAGCGTTTCACTTCCGTGTTCGGGATGGGAACGGGTGGTGCCACCGTGCCATGACCACCAGATGGGAGTTCGCGAGGGTGAACTGACGAACTCAGAATCTGACGGCTTGGGATCCAAGCTCTCTGACAGCTGCATGTAGGGGGAAAATTCAAATCAAGAACCGGTTTCAAGTCCGGTGAAAATGGAACGATACAAGACAAACGGATGATTAGTATCGATGAGCTTCACACATTACTGCGCTTCTACCGTCGACCTATCAACGTGGTAGTCTTCCACGATCCTTCAGGGAAAATTAATCTTGGGATGAGCTTGGCGCTTAGATGCTTTCAGCGCTTATCTCTTCCGCATTTAGCTACCCAGCGATGCCCTTGACAGAACAACTGGAACACCATGGATGCGTTAATTCCGGTCCTCTCGTACTAGGAATTAAACCCCTCAATTTTCCTGCGCCCACAGAGGATAGAGGACCGAACTGTCTCGCGACGTTCTGAACCCA
>JAGRPD010000141.1 GCA_020439875.1 Verrucomicrobiales bacterium | reverse complement strand
GGCGACCTTCAATCTGCCGCATGAGATTCGGTTTGATGCTCAGGGAAACTATTACCTCACGGACATGAAGAACCACGTGATCCGCCGAGTGGATGGAAAGACAGGCCGCATCAGCACCTTTGCGGGCACGGGAGAGGCTGGATACGGAGGCGACGGTGGCCCTGCGACGCAGGCTCAGCTGAAGCAACCGCACAGTTTGGCCTTTGGTCCCGATGGGGCGCTCTACATTTGCGACATTGGCAATCACGTGATCCGGCGGGTCGATATGCAAAGCGGTGTCATCTCGACCTTCTCGGGTACTGGCAAGCCAGGGCCGACGCCGGACGGTGCGGCCATCGCCGGAACGCCGATCAACGGTCCGCGCTCGATGGATTTTGATGCCGACGGCAATCTCTGGCTTTGCACGCGAGAGGGCAATCAGGTGTTTCGCATGGATTTGAAGGAAGGCCGCATTCATCACGTCGCAGGCACAGGAGAGAAAGGCTTCAGCGGTCATGGCGGACCGGCCAAACAGGCGAAGCTAAGTGGGCCGAAGGGCATCTCTGTCGCTGCCGATGGCAACGTCTGGCTGGCAGATTGCGAAAGTCACAGCATCCGCATGATCGACATGAAAACGGGGAACATCGAACTCATCGCGGGTACGGGTGAAAAGGGCGATGGGCCGGTGGGGGATCCGTTGAGCTGCCGCATGGCGCGACCTCACGGTGTGTATGCGGATGCCGATGGCAGCGTGCTGGTGGGCGATAGCGAAGCGCATCACGTCCGTGTGCTGCGCCGCGCGGAAGCTCGCTGACGGCGGAGACGAGAACCTCGCAGCAGCAGGTGCAGGCGCTGAATCTGATTCTGCTGATGTCAAGGTGGATGAACTCATTTCCCACTTTCGATAACAGTTGGAGTGAGCCCTAGATAACTTCTGCGGCATTGTGCAATTCACGATGAATGCTTCATTCACAAGAGAGGAAATTGCCCGATCAAATTGAGGTGGCTTCTACGGCCCGGCGGTCCAACCTCTCCAACATCTTCCTCCGTGTAACGCCGAGTGAACGCGTTCTGCAGTCAGCTCATCCCGGCGACCAAGTTGGGCTCGAGAGTTTCAAGGAACAGATGGTAGTAGTTGCTCATCAACACCCAGGGATGCACCCGCCAGCCCGTGCGCTCGCAGGCGTCGGCTAGGGTTCGCAGAAATAACAAGGGATTTTCCTCATCGTGAGAAATCGTCTGCCGCAGGATTCCCCGAGCCATGACATGATAAAACGCACCAGCAGACTCGATTCGAAGACACCTAGCCATGTGCAATTCCTGGCTTTTGGTGGGATCCTGTCAAGTTGTCGCACCCTGACGTCGTTTCCGTGACGTCGTTTCCGTCCAGCCTGCGATGAGGATGGGCGTTATTTTTGAACAGTTTTAATCTGGCTGTCTTGTAAACAGGAGCAAGAGTGCTGGCCGAGGCGCAGGAACCGTGCCCAGACCAAACCTGCTTCGATCCGAAACGATAATTGCGTGCGAATCCCACCGGTAGCTCAATCTTAGCTTCACAGCGAGTGTATGAAGAACTTCAAAAAAGTAGGACTTCTTCACCTTGATGGTAAAACGGGTGTTAAGCTGAAACTCTGAAAGGCGGTGCGTGTCCAGCACGAAGTTCATTGGACCTCGTATCTCCTCGTCCTCCACACTCGCCCACCAACGGCCAAATCCGTCGAGAACTTCGCGCAAGGTCACGTCATTTGCCTCAAACTCTTCCATAAAGGGTCTAAACTCCTTGTAAGCTGGAGCTTTGGACGGTGCTGCTGCCAAACAAAGAAAAAGAATCGTGCTAACTTGTCCAAAACACGTTTTCATGTGTTTGGTTTACCAAATCACAGCAATCCTGGCAAGACCCACATCCTAAGATGCCTTGG
>JAGRPD010000140.1:8204-19448 GCA_020439875.1 Verrucomicrobiales bacterium | reverse complement strand
GTGCAGCCATTGGCATCAGTCACCGTGATGGTGGCCGAACCAGATGTCGTCGGCGTGCCACTGACGAGACCGGTGCTGGCATTGATGGACAGACCGGAAGGCAGACCGGTGGCTGACCAGGTGTAAGGTGCCGCACCGCCACTGGCGCTAGGACTGGCGCTGTAGGCCGTCCCCACCTGACCCGAAGGCAGTTGCGTCGGGGTCACCGTGATAACCGGGCAAGCTGCCGTGATGGAGAGGGTGGCTTTTCCTGTGCAACCCGTGTCGTCCGTCACGACGATGGTGAAGTTGAACACTCCGCCAGGTGCGGTCGGCGTGCCACTGATGACACCGGTGGTTAAATTCAAACTCAGACCATTCGGCAACGGCGGACCTGCCTCAAGGATGTAGGTGTAGGGTGCCACGCCATTGCTGGCAGAGATCGTTGCGCTATAGGGAGTCCCCAAGACGGCATCGGGCAGCGGATCCGGCGACGTGGTGATCAGAAGCGGCGGGCACAAGAAGCCGAAATCAACCGTTAGATCACCATTGTCATCGTCGAAGTCATCCATGTTATTTCCCCGACCGGTTTCGGTGGTGAGATTGGTTGGTTCCGCATTGGCAGCTAGCGTGATCATTGGGCTACGCACTTCCGTCCCCTTGCCTGCGACCTGAGTGCCGTTGTCATCATCATCGATTTGGTTATCGACGGTGGAGGTGATCGAGCTAGAGACGCTCAGGCCTTCCAACGCTCCCCCTGGAGCGAAGTTCGAGGCGGGAATCACGACTTGATAGATGCCCGGCGCGTAGTCTTGGAACAGATAGAATCCATTCACATCCGACACCGTGGAGGCCAGCGGCGTGGTCTCGGCGCCGTCGATCACTCCGTTGCTGTTGGAGTCCAGATACAGATCCAAGGTCACGCCTTGAATACCGTCCTCGCCCGAGTCCGCAACGCCGTTGTCGTTGACGTCATGCCACACCAAGTTGCCGATCCGCGGATCAAAGAAGCCGAAGTCGATGGTGCCATCGTGATTGCCACCGCCGCCGGTGCCAGGCTCGTCTCCTGCGGTCAGGGTGATGATCGGACTGACGGTTTCGGACTTGGGACCTGCCGTCTGGATGCCGTTGTCATCATTGTTGACGCCATCGTCTGCCGTATTGGTCGGCAGTGAGGAGAGCGGCAGGATTTCCAAAGGCTTGCCAGGGTCGAAGTTTGATGCGGGAACCACCACGCGGTATTTGCCCGGCAACAACGCCGTAAACTCATAATAACCCGTCACCGAGGTCGAGGTGGTTTTGATCGGCGTCAGCTCAGCGCCATCAATGACACCATTGTCGTTGGCATCGTATTGAAGCCGCAGTTCAACGCCCGGAACGGCGTTTTCCCCGGCGTCATACACGCCGTTGTTGTCGGTGTCATGCCAGACGAAATCTCCCAAGGAGACGAGATCACCAATTTGGATCTGGGTGGGCAGCTCGCCTTTGCAGCCATTGGCATCCGTCGCTTCGACCACCGCATTGAACAGACCTCCCTTCGTCGGAGTGCCAGAGATGGAACCCGAGGCGGACAGGGACAAGCCATCGGGAAGGCTGCCGCTCTTCACGGCGAAGGAATACGGTCCCACACCGCCCGTCGCGGAAAGCGTGGCACTGTATGCAGAACCCGCCGTGCCTTGAGGCAAGGGATCGGGTGTCACGGCCAGCGTGATGGCGGGGCAACTAACCGTCAGCGTGGTGGATCCCGAGCACTGCGATCCATTGATCGTGGCCGTCGCGGTGATCGTCGCACTGCCCGCTGCGGTCGGCGTGCCGCTGATCGCACCGGTGGTCGCATTCAAGCTGAGACCAGCAGGAAGCCCTGTGGCCGTCCAGGTGTAAGTCGCTGCGGGACTGGCGCTCGGCGTCGCATTGTAAGGGGTGCCAACCGTGCCATCCGCCAAGGGATTGGGCGTCACCGAGATCGCCGGGCAATCACCCACCGCTGTGGTGACACTCAGATTTCCGGTGCCGGCGCAACCATTGGCATCAGTCACCGTGATCGTAAAGGCTGCCGAGACGGCCTCCGACGGCGTGCCGGAAATCGTTCCCGTCGAACTCAAGGTCAACCCTGCGGGCAGACTGCCACCCGTCAGCGCGAAGGTGTAAGGCGCGGTGCCGCCCGAAGCAGCGAGGTTTTCACTGTAGGACACGCCCACCGTGCCATCGGGCAGACTGCTGGTGGTCAGGGAGACCACGGGGCACACAGGGGTCACGCTAAAGGCCGTGGAGCCAGAGCAGCCATTGGCATCGGTGGCAGCGATCGTGAAGCTCGCCGTGGTGGCGCTAGTCGGCGTGCCACTGATGACTCCCGCACTGGTCATGCTCAGACCAGTAGGCAGGCTGCCCGTCGTCACCGCAAAGGTGTAGGGCGAGGTGCCACCACTGGCGGTGATGGTGGCGTTGTAGGAGGTACCCAGCGTACCATTCGGCAGGGGATCGGGAGTGGAACCCACCGTCACCACCGGGCAGATCACGTTCAGCTCCGTGGACCCCGAGCACTCCGACCCGTTGATCGTCGCCGTCGCGGTGATGGTAGCGCTGCCCGTTGCCGTCGGCGTGCCGCTGATGGCTCCGGTGGCCGAGTTCAAAACCAATCCAGAGGGAAGACCCACCGCCGTCCAGGTGTAGGTCGCTGCGGGGCTCGCGCTCGGCGTCGCACTGTAAGCCGTGCCCACCGTGCCATTGGGCAGCGGGCTGGGGGTCACGGCGATGGCAGGGCAGCTGCCCGCATTGGTGGTGATGCTGAAGCTCCGAGAGCCGACGCATCCGTTCACATCCGTCACGGTGACGGAGAAAGACGCGACCTCCGCCGTCGTCGGCGTGCCACTGATGATGCCGCCGCTGCTCAGACTCAGGCCAGCCGGCAGGCTGCCCGTGGTCACCACATAGCTGTATGGCGCGCTGCCACCACTGGCGCTCAGCGCTTGGTTATATGCCGTGCCCACCGTTCCATTCGGCAGCGTCGCAGGACTGAGGGTGATGGTCGGACAGGCAGGCTCAATGGTGAAGCTGCGTGCGCCGCTGCACCCGTGGGTGTCGGTCACGGTTAGAGAGAAGTTGGCTACATCGGTCGTGGTGGGTGTGCCACTGATCACGCCCGTCGAAGCATTCAGAGACAGACCACTGGGCAGAGCACCGGTCGTCACCGCCCATGCATACGGACTGGTGCCGCCACTGGCGCTGAGCGTCTGATTGTAGGGCACGCCCACGGTTCCATTGGGAAGCGAGGTCGGGCTGATCGTGACCACGGGGCAGACTGGTGTGATGGTGAAGTTGCGGGTGCCTTTGCAGCCATTCGCATCATCGACCGTGACCGTGAAGTTAGCCGCCGTCGCACTCGTCGGCGTACCACTGATCACGCCGCCACTGGTCATCGTCAGCCCCGCTGGAAGCGTCCCGGAACTCACCGAGAACACATAGGGGGTGATTCCGCCGCTCGCGCTCAAGCTTTGGCTGTAGGCCGTCCCCACCGTGCCGTTGGGCAGCGAGGCGGGGCTGATGCTGACGACAGGGCAAACCGGAGTGACGCTGAAATTCCGCGTCGCTGTGCAGCCGTTGGCATCGGTGGCCGTGATGGTGAAGGAAGCGGTGGCGGTGCTCGTCGGCGTACCACTGATCGCACCCGCAGCCGTCATCGTCAGCCCAGCTGGCAGGCTGCCGGTAGTCACGGCAAAGGTATAGGGAGACGTGCCACCACTGGCGCTCAAAGAAGCGCTGTAAGCCGTGTTCACCGTGCCGTTGGGCAGCGACGCAGGGCTGACACTGATCACCGGGCAGGTGACGCTAAACGCCAGATTCACGCTGCCGGAGCAGTCGTTCGAATCCGTCGCCGTCACCGTCAGGCTGAAGCTTCCCGCTTCCGTCGGCGTGCCACTCAGAGTCGCCGTTCCAGCATCAAAGCTCAAGCCGGCTGGCAGCGTGCCGGTTTTCGACCAAGTGACCGCGCCGGTCCCACCGGTCTGACTGAACACTACCGGACCGTATGCACTGCCCACCGTGCCCGCACTCAGGCTGGAGGGGGTGAGGGTGAGGCTGTTGCAACCGATCGAGATCGTAATGGTTCCCTCACCCACGCAGCCATTGGCGTCCGTCACCGTGATCACGGTGTTGAAGGAGCCGTCGGCGGTTGGCGTGCCACTGATGGCACCTGCGGAGCTAACACTCAAACCAGGAGGCAAATTCGAGCCCGATTTCACCGCAAAGGTGTAGGGAGCTGTTCCCCCACTCGCACTCATGCTGGCGCTGTAGGAGGTGCCCACCGTGCCATCGGGCAGCGGAGAAGGCGTCGTCGCCAGAGTGATCGCGGGGCAGGCAGGCTTCACCGTGAAGGACCGCGTGCCTTTGCAGCCATTCGCATCCGTCACCGTCACCGTGAAAGTCTGACTCGTCGCCGAGGTAGGCGTGCCACTCACCAGACCTGCGGCGCTCAGCGTCAGGCCAGTCGGCAGCGTCCCCGTCGTCACCGCGTAGCTGTAGGGAGCCGTGCCCCCAGTGGCACTCAGGTTTTGGCTGTAGGCCACCCCCACCGTGCCATTTGGCAAGGATGCAGGACTGATCGAAATGGCCGGGCACACGGGCACCACGGTGAAGGTCTTGGTCCCCGTGCAATTGTTTGCATCTGTCACTCGGATCGAGAACGTCTGACCGGTCGTCGAAGTCGGAGTACCGCTGATCACTCCCGTGCTTGAGTTCAAAGCCAAGCCCGCTGGCAGCGTGCCACTCAACACCGTGTAACTGTAGGGAGGGACGCCACCCGTTGCACTCACGGTTTCATTGTAAGGCGTGCCCACCACTCCATTCGGTAGAGTGGCTGGGCTCACAGTGATGGTCGGGCATCCCGGTGTGACCGTGAAGGCTTGGGTGTCACCACAACCATAGGCATCCACGACGGCGATCGTGAAACTCGCCGCAGAGGTGCTCGTTGGCGTACCGCTGATCACTCCGGTAGAGAGATTCAAAGTCAGGCCTGCGGGCAACGTGCCGCTGCTCACACTCCAGGTGTAGGGACTCGTGCCACCCGTGACACTCAGCGTCTGACTGTAGGCCGTGTTCACCGTGCCATTGGGCAGGGTCGTCGTTGTAATACTCACCGCTGGACACGCCACACTCAAAGTGAGTGAAAGCGTTTCCGTGCAGACATTCGCATCGACGGCCCTCACCGTGAAGCTTGCGGAACCCACCGCCGTCGGCGTGCCACTGATCACTCCTGCTGAGCTGAGTGTCAGTCCCGAAGGCAGGCTGCCAGAAATCACACTCCAGGTGTAAGGAGCCGTGCCTCCACTCGCGCTGAGACTTTGGCTGTAAGGCGCACCGACCACTCCCGCAGGGAGCGAGGAAGGACTCAGCGTCAGCACCGGGCAGGGCCCCGAATTGTTGAAGCCAAAGTCCACCGTAAGGTCGATGTTCGAGTCACTCGCATCATCACTCGTGTTTTGGAAGCCCACCTCACCCGCTGCATTGGTCGGTTCAGTGCCTGGACTCAAGGTCACCAACGCCGAGCGGATCCCCAACACATCCATATTGACTTCATCGATCCCGTCCTCACCCTGATTGTCATCGCCCGCCTGGGTGCCAGTGATCGAAAAGAGACCCGCCAATGGCGCTCCCGATTTGAAGTTTGCGGCAGGCAGCTTCACAAAGTAGTCGCCAGGAGCCAATCCATTGAAGAGATAGGCACCCCCGCCCGCCGTCGTCACCGTGTAGTACTGATAACCGACCGTATTGGGATCATCCACCTGCGCATCATCTGCCGTCCCAGCCACACCATCCACTCCGGGAGACCACAGCTGCACCGTCACCCCATTCACACCCTCACCCGCCGTGTAAACATTGTTTTTGTTGGCATCGTTGAAGACCACGTTACCCACACCGACCCGCACCGGAGGATTGTAGAATCCAAAATCGATGGTCAGGTTTCCATTGACCCCATCTCCATCCACACCACTAGCCGGCTCTCCATTGATGCTCAGCGTCACCTTGGAACTCACCACACCGGTGGACATTGGCACCCCCGAGTCCAGACCGTGATCTTTCTCATTGAGGTCACTATCACCCGCCACCGATCCCGTGCTGCTGCCATAGCCTTCCAAGACCGAACCCACGTAGAAATTCAGACCTGAAACCCGGACGAAATACGAGCCTGCACCCAATCGTGTGAAATTGTAAATACCGAACTCGTCCGTTTTTGTCTGAGCCAAGAAAACGTCCTGCAGCGGCTCAAACACACCATCTCCGTCATCCAAGAAGAGGTCCACCTGTGCTCCTTCCACACCCAATTCCCCACCGTCTTTGGTTCCGTTGTTGTTGGAATCAAACCAAACCAGATTGCCGAGATTCAGCGGCTGAACAAAACCAAAGTCCACCGTTTGGTTACCATTGCGTCCATCCCCATCCACCGCCGTATCCGGCTCCGTGTTATATTGGAGTGTACCGACGGAAGACGTCACACCCTGATTCGCCTCATCATAGTGCATCTCCTCCATACCGCTGTCGTCATTGTCAGTGTCAAAGTCCACACCACCAAAGGACACACTGCTGAGCATACCATTGAGAGGCTGTCCCACCGTCCAGTTCGAGGCTGGCACATGCACAAAGTATTTTCCTGGAGCGAGGTTGGTGAATTGGTAAATGCCGCTGGCATTCGTCACCGTCGTGCCGATCTGCTGGTCAGCGGCAGGATCCAGCATCTCATCCCCATCCATATCGCGCCACAACTCCATCGTCACGCCACCGATGGCGGGTTCACCCGAATTGTAGAGACCGTTTCCGTTGTCATCTCTCCAGACAAAGTTGCCCAGACTCATCGTCGGTGGCGGTGAGAAGAAACCGAAATCGATCGTGAGATTGGTGTTCGCATCGGCATCTTCAGAGGTCGGCTCAGTTCCCGTCCGCAGGGTAATGATGGTGCTAACCACACCAAATTGTCCGGAAGACGCGTTGTCTTGCCCATGATCCTGATTGTCCAGATCCGAGTTGCCCGTCACGTGCCCCGTACTGCTCTCCAGCCCCTCCAGCGCACCACCACCCGCGAAGTTTGCGGGATCAATCCTCACCCAGTAGTCGGCCTCCGGCAAACCTTTGAAACCATAGACACCATCGATCGCCGTCGAAGCGGTGCCGACCAAAGCGTCCTTGGTGGAGTTGAAGACTCCGTCACCATCATCGACGTGAAGGTTCACCAGCACGCCAGTGATGGGCTCCTCGCCTGAATCCACCGCCCCGTTGTTGTTTGTGTCTTTCCAAACCAGGTTACCGAGAGCGAGGTTGCCGCCTAGTTCAGGATCGATGTTGGGGCTCGGTGGTTCGTCGGGTTCCCCGCAGGCTGGCAGGAATTCGAAGGTTCCATAGGCTTCTGGCAGCGTCGTCCAGGTGCGATTCAGGACGGCGTAATTTTGAACCAAATAGAAGTTGGCCAAGTCATCAGAATAATAGATGGCGGAGTAGCTCTTGGTCTCTTGATCGCTCGTATAACTCACCACGAATCCATCCCCGTTGGGATACAGCGGGCCAAAGCCAGATCGATCCTCTCCCGTGACCACCGGATCATTCGTGGGCAGCGGGTAGTCAAAGCTCAAGGAGTCTGCCTTCATCCAAATGTCCCGATTCACCTTGGTGATATCATTGAAATCGAAAAAGATGTAGTGATTGGTTCCCGAATCAGTAGGCTTACCGCGATCTCCCACGCCCCGAATCACCAACATCCCATCCGCAGAGTACATGGTCCCGAGTTCGATGTCCTCCGCCGTGGTCTGCAAAATCGTTGACTTGTCCATGTCATAGGCCTGGTAGCGCCAAGTATTGCTATCTCCATCCTGATCTGACAGATTGGTGGGATAGTAGATGATGGAGTCCTTCACAAAGAAATCCTGACCATTCGGATTGTAGTCAGGAAGAAAGACATAACCATCGTCGGTGAGCGGTCCAGGTGACGAGGGATCAACTTGGGAAATGTAAACCCGACCCGGCTCCGACAGGTTCATGTGGTAAAAGAGGTCTGCTTTTCCAGCGTAGGGAGCAAATCGGGAACTGAGCATGTAGTCCGTCTTCGGAAGGGTAAACGGATAGTCCAAGGTCCCGGCCTGCAAATTCGCAGGGTTGAGCACGCGAAGCACGTATTCCGCCGAGACGGCACCCCGAGTTACGGAAATTGAGGCGAGACGACCATCCGGCGTACGGCGCACTTGGAATACACCGGACTCTGCAGACTTGTCCTCGAGCAGTTTTTTTGCACCCAAGGCCGTCAGCTCGAGCAGAGGCCCACCGAAGTGAGCCGCATAGAACTGGCCACAGCCAGGTGTGCCCTCCACCACACCAAAGTCCACCGTAAGGTTTCCGTTGTTGCCATCCCCATCATCGGTCGGTTCCGTACCGTTGGCCAAGGTGATGGGATGGGAAAAGATCGATAACCCCTGACGGAAACCGTCGTCATCGTTGTCCACGTTGTCATCCGGGTCCGATGCGGGATCCATGCCCGGACTCGGTGCCGTCCCAAACAACGGCGCACCCGGTGCCCAGTTGGAACCCGGCAGGAACACGGTGTAGTCACCAGGGGCCAAACCCGTGAACAGGTAATTTCCATTCGCATCCGTCGTGGTACTCGCAATGTCGAGCCCCGCTTGTTGCAGTTTGACGGCCACCCCCGCAATTCCCAGCTCACCAGCCGTCACCAGTCCATCTTGATCATTGTCACTCCACACCAAGTTCCCCAAATTCATGGGGGTAAAGGTCACAAAACCAAAATCGATGGTGAGGTTTCCGTCCGCTCCATCGCCATCCGTGGTCGGCTCTCCAGCCGTTGAAAGCGTCACCTTGCTGCTGCCCACCCCGTAGATCAGGCGGGACGTGTCATTGATGCCATGGTCCTTGTTGTCCTGATCGGTATCGGAATTCACACTGGGACCCGGCGTCGGAATGTAGTTTTGAAGTACACCGCCCGGCTGGAAGTTTGCCGCTGTGACCGCGACGAAATAGGCACCATCGTCCAAAAAATTAAAACCATAATGACCCGCCGAATCGGTCGTGGTCGTCGCGATGATGGCATCGGATCCATCAGGTTCCCAGACTGAGTCCCCGTCATCCTGGTAGAGAGAAACCTCCACGTTAGCCAGAGGGGGCTCCCCACCATCGGCCACGCCATTGGAGTTGCTATCGACCCACACGAAATTCCCCACATTGACGGGAGAAGGCGGCACCGAGCAGGAAGTCGTACCAATCAGGGCAATGTCGTCAAAACGAAAAAACTTGCCCGAACTGCCGCCGCCGTTCCAGGCTCGAAGCTCAAAGGAAATCTGCTGCCCCGCCCAGGCAGCCGTGTTGACGGACGAGGGGATCGGCACAAAAAAGTTGTTCCACTGTGTGGCGTTGTTCAGAATCGCGCTCTCCCACAGCACGGTGCCGGTCCAGCCTCCCTGCCGGATCGCGAGGCGATACTTGGCCTGGGATGGCGTCACAAACTGACCGCCGTTGTTGACTTGACCAACTTCAAAATAGACACCGGAGATGTTGGGATTGGATCCGGGTTGAAACTGAAAGGTGAGGGTCAAATTCTTGTAAGTCGCCAAGCTCGTGGTGGAGTTCGGACGCTCCGTATTGCTCATTTGAGGGAAACAGCGCGCATTCACGCCGTTGTCGAAGCTTGTGTCCGTCGTCGTCGTCCCGGTGCTCTCCGAGGAAATTGCGGGTACATGCGGATCCGGCCCCCCGACCGAAACCGTCTCCACCCCGGTCAGAGTGACGCAGTTGGCCTCGGGCGGCGTGCGGAAGATCCCCGAGTTCAATCCAGTCTCGAAGGTGTGAGCATAGATGAAACTGTCCTTCATGGCCTGACTTTGGGCCTGCCCTGGAGTCGGAAGCGCGAGGGCAGCAGCCAGCATACCCAGAACCAAAAGGATTGGTCGCAGACAGGTAGGCATCGCCCATAGGGAGGAGCGATTCGCAGAGGTTGCGGTAGAGTTCGAGCACATGGGAAGGGTGTCAGCTGGTTTCGATGTCGGAGGGCAAACCACAATTTCCAGATTTCGGAAATATTCCAATTGTTATGGTTTTATCAAGTTAATATTGAATAAACTTTCGTGAGTCTGATTCAATCTCGGCATTTTAACCCCTGCCCCTGAGCCATTTTCCATCCCCATCGTCCGCCTCCCGTCGCTTTCAAATCCTTGTTCAGCCCTCTCTTTCAGCCTAAGCAGGCACTGAAAAAGGACGACTCCCTCACAGGCTCCCAAGATTTCCCCGCTCAAGCCCTTCGGCGAGCCTTCACCTTCTCAAACAAAAAAATCGACCCAGTTCTCACCCGCATTGGGCTCAAACTGGGTCGATGGTTGAGGTTGACTACCAACCAGCCAGTGCTCTACCGCCTGGCAACGTTTCTATTTGAAGACTGCAGGGCTTGTTAAGCTTCGCTTCCCATCCGGCGGCGACGGAAGGTGAAGACCATTCCAGCCACCAGCAGACTGATCGCTCCAGAAGGCTCTGGCACTGGGCAAACACATCCGCCAACTTTGACCCCAGTGTCAAAACTGAGACCATTGTCCGCTTCAACCACGGTGTTGCCTCCATCATTCGAATAGAAGAAGGAAAGTCCGTCGGTGGTCTGTACCCTATCATTGAATGAGATGTACTGAGTCTCGCCCTTCAAAGGAGAGTAGGTGAACTCGTAAAACTCCGACGACTTTTCATAGCCATAGTAGAGCGAGTATCCCAAACCCTCGTACTTGGTCAGTTCCTCCGACAGGGGAGTGTCCGTCCAAGCACACAGCAGGAGTTTGGTCTCGCACAACTCATAGCCATCCGGCAGTTTGGCGTCCAACACAACGTTGCCGAAGGTCAGGATGTCACCGGGATCGGTATCAAACAGAATGACACCGGTGCTCGGATCCACCGTCCAGGGGATTCCCGGAGTTGTTGACTGGTTTTGGTCACTCCAACCGACCGTGAAATCGAAGGTACCCGAAATGGAACCGAGATTGGTTCCCTGCCAAGTGACATCGCTGAACATCCCCTGGAAATTTCCGAATCCACTACCGGTCAGAGGATTGCCCGGGGAGGAGGTGATGACGGGGTCATTGATGAAGAAGCAATCCTGCGCCTTCACACTGCTTAGAGGAAAAGCGAGCGACAGAAGACTGACGCCGCCAATCATGTGGAGTAGTTTTTTCATAATTATGGTTCGTTTTTGAGAAACGTAGGAGCGGTAGCCGGGACACTAACCACGGAATGGTAGCA